>NZ_JBFAKG010000088.1:0-40482 GCF_040655595.1 Saccharopolyspora sp. NPDC050389 | reverse complement strand
GGCCTCGGTCGAGCGCGCCCGCGAAATGGGGATCGACTGGTGGGAACACGACCCCACGCTGTCCTCCGGTCACCGTGACCTGACTTTGTGTTGCTATAGCAGCACAAAGTACACACGGGCCCCGTGCCTGCGGAACGTCGAGCCCTGGGTGATCCGGGCGAAAATCATCCTCCGGGCACCGGCGCTTCAGCCGCAGGCCGCGTCCCGGCAAACGCAAATATCCCGCACATTCGCCCGCAACCAGGCACGATGGACACTCGAGCACCAATCGAGGGAGACGGGATGCCTGATCGCGAACTGGAGATCGACCGGATCTCCAAGCGCTACGGGAACGTCACCGCGCTGCGGGAGATGACGTTCTCCGTCCGCGCCGGCGAGATGTTCGGGTTCGTCGGCAGCAACGGCGCCGGCAAGACCACCACGATGCGCATCGCGCTCGGGGTGCTGGCCGCCGACTCCGGCGAGGTGCGCTGGCACGGCGCACCGCTGGACCTGCAGGCCCGCCGCCGCATCGGCTACATGCCGGAAGAACGCGGTCTCTATCCCAAGATGAAGGTGGCCGAACAGCTCGCCTACCTCGCCGAGCTGCACGGTCTGTCCACTGCGGACGCTCGCGCCGCCGCCGAGCGGTGGACCGAACGGCTCGGGCTGGCCGCCCGCCGCGACGAAGAGGTGCAGAAGCTCAGCCTGGGCAACCAGCAGCGGGTGCAGCTGGCCGCCGCGCTGGTGCACGACCCGGAGGTGCTGATCCTCGACGAGCCGTTCTCCGGGCTCGACCCGGTCGCGGTGGACGTGATGAGCGAGGTGCTGCGGGAGAAGTGCGCATCCGGGGTGCCGGTGGTGTTCTCCAGCCACCAGCTCGACCTGGTGCAGCGGCTGTGCGACCGCGTCGGCATCGTCCGAAGTGGACAGATGGTGGCCTGCGGAACCGTCGCCGAGCTGCGCGACCAGGGGCCGGCCGCGCTGGTCGTCGACGCGCCCGACGCGCAGCCCGGCTGGGCCGACGACGTGCCCGGCGCCGAGGTCGTCGAGGTCGTCGGCAGCCGGACCACGCTGCGGCTCGCCGACGACGCGGACGACCAGGCGGTGCTCAAGGCCGCGCTGGCCACCGGCCCGGTCCACGAATTCAGCCGGCACCGGCCCACGCTCACCGAACTCTTCCGCAACGTCGTCTCCGAGGAGCCCGCCGCATGAGCCCCGTTTGGCTGGTCGCCCGCCGGGAAATCCGCACCCGGGTGCGGACCCGCGCCTTCATCGCCGGCACCGTCGCCACCATCCTGATCATGGGCGGCTACGCGGCGCTCATGATGTTCATCGGCCACCAGGCCGGCACCACGAAGGTCGGCGTCACCGCGCAGGCGGCGGCCGTCGGCGCGCCGCTGCAGGCCACCGGCACGGCCTTCGGCAAGTCCTTCGAGATCAGCACGGTCGAGGAGGCCGCGGGCGAGCGGCAGGTGCGCGACGGCGACCTGGCGGCGCTGATCACCGGCACGCCGGACGCGCCGCGGCTGGTCGTCAAGCGGAGCCCGGACAGCGAGCTCCGGGCCGCGCTGGACGCGGTCGTGCAACAGCAGGCGCTGAACGCCGAACTCACCCGCGCCGGGCTGGATCCGGCCGGGGTCCGCGCCACGACCGAGAGCGCGCACGTCTCCGTGACCAGCCTGGAAACCGAGGACCCGCACCGCGGCGAGCGGCTGGGCCTGGCCATCGCGGCCGGCGTCGTGCTCTACATGTTCCTGATCATCGGCGGCCAGATGGTCGCGCAGGGCGTCGTGGAGGAGAAGTCCAGCCGGGTCGTCGAGCTGCTGCTGTCCACGATCAAGCCGACCCAGCTGCTCGCCGGGAAGGTGATCGGCATCGGCCTGACGAACCTGCTGCAGCTGGTGATCATCGCCGCCGCCGGCCTGATCGCGTCCGGCGTCGGGGGCGTGCTGACGCTGCCGTCCGCGGCGCTGGCGGGCGCCCTCGGCTGGGGGCTGGCCTGGTTCGTGCTCGGGTTCTTCACCTACGCGACGGTCCTCGCCGCGGCGTCCTCGCTGGTGTCCCGCCAGGAGGACCTGCAGAACGTGATCAGCCCGGTGATCATGGTCCTGGTCGTGCCGTTCGTCATCGGCGTCTCGATGCTGCCGGGCTCGCCGGACAGCACGCTCGCCGCGGCGCTCTCGCTGGTGCCGGGCTTCTCGCCGACGCTGATGCCGATGCGCATCGCGCTCGGCGTCGCCGCCCCGTGGGAAATCGCCCTGTCCGTCGTCCTGAGCGTCGCGGCCATCGCCGTGGTGCTCCGCCTCGGCGGCCGGATCTACAGCAACGCGGTGCTGCACACCGGCGCCCGCGTGAAGCTGCGCGACGCCCTCCGCGCCGCCTGAGCGCCGTGGGCCCGTGCGTACTTCGTGCTGCTACAGCGACACGAAGTACACACGGGTCCCGACCGCACCCCGGATACGGATCGGCCCCGGGGACCGGCCGTGGAAGGCCGGTGTCCGGGGCCGCTGGTGGGTCGGTCGCGTCGGCAACCGACAGGATTCAGGTTTCGATTCAGCGCAGGTTGATCGCCTGGTAGGCGCGCTCCGGCGAACCGGTGTACACCTGCCGCGGACGGCTGATCTTGCGGGCCGGGTCCTCCAGCATCTCCCGCCAGTGCGCGATCCAGCCGGGCAGCCGGCCGAGCGCGAACAGCACGGTGAAGTACTTCGTCGGGAAGCCCATCGCCTTGTAGATCAGGCCGGTGTAGAAGTCGACGTTCGGGTAGAGCTTGCGCTCGACGAAGTAGTCGTCGGCGAGCGCCTTCTCCTCGAGCTTCAGGGCGATGTCGAGCAGCGGGTCGTTGGCCCCGAGCTTGCCGAGCACCTCGTCGGCGGTCTTCTTGATGATCGCCGCGCGCGGGTCGTAGTTCTTGTAGACCCGGTGCCCGAAGCCCATCAGACGGACGCCGGGCTCCTTGTTCTTGACCCGGTTGACGAACGAGTCGACGTCACCGCCGTTGGCCTTGATGCCCTCCAGCATCTCCAGCACCGCGCTGTTCGCGCCGCCGTGCAGCGGGCCGAACAGGGCGTTGATGCCGGCCGAGATGCTGGCGAACAGGTTCGTCTCGGCCGAGCCGACCATCCGCACCGTCGACGTGGAGCAGTTCTGCTCGTGGTCGGCGTGCAGGATGAACAGCAGGTCGAGGGCGCGGGTCAGCACCGGGTCGACCTCGTAGGGCTCGGCGGGGAAACCGAAGGTCATCCGGAGGAAGTTGTCCACCAGGCCCAGCGAGTTGTCCGGGTACAGGAACGGCTGGCCGACCGACTTCTTGTAGGCGTAGGCCGCGATGGTGGGCAGCTTCGCCAGCAGGCGGACGGTGGACAGTTCCACCTGGTCCTTGTCGAACGGGTTGAGGCTGTCCTGGTAGAAGGTGGACAGCGCGGAGACCGCGGAGGACAGCACCGGCATCGGGTGCGCGTCCCGCGGGAAGCCGTCGAAGAACTGCTTGAGGTCTTCGTGCAGCAGGGTGTGCCGCCGGATCCGCTCGGCGAACTCGTCGTACTGCTGCTGGGTCGGCAGCTCACCGTAGATCAGCAGGTAGCTGACCTCGATGAAGTTCGACTTGGCCGCGAGCTCTTCGATCGGGTAGCCGCGGTAGCGGAGGATGCCGGCGTCGCCGTCGATGTAGGTGATGTCGGAGGTGCAGGCCGCCGTATTGACGAAGCCCGGATCCAACGTCACCAAACCGGTCTGAGCCAGCAACTTGCCGAGATCCACCCCGGGGGCGCCCTCGGTCGGCTGCTTCACCTGCATTTCGTGCTCGCCGGCGTCATAGCGCAGCGCGACGGTACGTTTGGCGGTCACGTCGTCGGGCATTCGGGAACCTCTCGCGCTCGTCGGGGTGCGTGTCGTGACGACCGCGGTTGCCCAGCCAAGCGGCAGGGCTGCGATGTCGCCCGCGCGCCGGTCGGGGTGTCCGAACCGCCGCAGCACCACCCCGTTGGGGTCCTGTCAGTAGTCACGCTAGACCGCAGTGGGGTCCTAGCGCAGCAATCGCGTTTCGGCTTTTTGGCAGGTGGGACCACGATCACATCACATCGGGGCGCTTTTGACGGCTGATTCTCGACGCTCCGAAGCCAGCCGATCCGTTCATTGTGACCAACAGGCCCATCCGATCGGGCTAACACGATCTCGGCCGCTCGGCCCCGCGCGGTTTACCTCACAAGGTGGCCTCGCGCACGTCAGACCCGGTTCGCCGACCGTCAGGCCAACTCGGCGGCCCACGGCGGCTCGGCACCCGGTCGGGAGACGGTGATCGCGGCGGCGGCAGCGGCGAACCGCAGCGCCTGCTCCCACTGCGCCCGGTCGAGCGCGCGGACGGCGTCCGCCGACAGCGCGTCGTTGCGGTGCAGCCACGCCAGCAGGGCGGCCTGCACGGTGTCGCCCGCGCCGATGGTGTCGGCCACCTCGGCGCGCACGCCCGGCACCGTCACCTCGCCGTCGCCGGTAACCGCAGTCAGCCCGTCCGCTCCCCTGGTCAGCACCACGGCCGCCGGGCCGCTGCGCTGCCACTCGCGGGCCGCGGCGAGCACGTCCCCGCCGTCCGCGAGCCATTCGGCGTCGTCGTCCGAGACCTTCAGCAGCCCCACCGACGGCAGCCAGGAGGCGAACCGCGCGCGGTAGGCGTCGGGATCGGCGATCAGGTCGGCGCGGATGTTCGGGTCCAGCGCGACGAACCGGCCGCGCCCGGCCTCCCGGAACAACACCTCCTCGTACACCGAGGCGCCGGGTTCGAGCACCATGCCGAGGGTGCCCAGGCAGATCGCCGTGGCCTCCGCCGGCAGCGGCCGGTCCACGACGAAGCGGGTGGCGGTGCCTTCGGTGTGGAAGCTGTAGCGGGCCGAACCGTCCTCGGCCAGCCCGACCACGGCCAGCGTCGTCGGCTCTGGGCCGCGCTGCACCAGCTCGACGTCCACATTGGATGTTTTCAGCCGCTCGAAGAGCTTGTCGCCGAACTGGTCCGTGGACAGCCGGGCGAAGAACGCGGCGGGAATCCCGAGCCGTCCCAACGCGATCGCGACGTTGTACGGGCCCCCGCCGAGGCGGGGGTGCAGCGGCCCGAGTTCGCCGTCCGCCGTGGACGGGTCCGGAACGAGGTCGACGAGCGCCTCACCGCCGATGACGATCACTTTTCCTCCACTGTGTACTGGGCGGTCAGCCCGCCGAGCAGGAACTGCGACAACGCGGCGAAGGCCGCCGCGTCGGAAAGGCCGGTGCGCTCGCCGATCTCGCCGCGCTGGATGCCGACGATGGTTAGGCCGACCATCTCGCCGACGAACGCGGCGTGCACCTCCCGGAACACGCCCTGGCGCACGCCCTCGCCGATGAAGCCGCGGAGCCGGTCCGCGGCGGCGTGCGCGTTGGCCTCGTAGGTCGTGCGGGTCGAGATGTTGGCGGCCATGTCGTCGATGAACTCGCGGGACGCCGGGCGCAGCGCCTCGGCCGCGGCATCCAGGTACGCCCGCACCTTCTCCCGCACGTCGTCGGCCGCCGCGACCCGCTGCTCGACCTGCTGCGTGGCGCTCTTGAAGTAGTGCGCGACGACGCGGACGGCGAGCTGCTCCTTGCTGCCCGCCAGCGTGTACAGCGTCGACTTGGAGCAGTGCAGCCGGGCCGCGAGGTCGTCCAGCGTGAAGTGTGCGAACCCCTCCGCGAGGAAAAGGGCGCGCAGCCGGTCCAGCAGCTGGGCCCGCCGCGCGTTCACCGGCCTGCGACGGCCTTCGGAGGTGGTCATCGGTGGAAGCCTGCCACAGCATCTTCGAACGATTGCGCGGGTTCCTACTGGTGAGACTTTCACAGTACTGTCGGACGTCCTACAGTACTGCAATCAGTACTACCGGCACTGTCACACTGGCACCAGGAGCGCGAACCGCCATGCCCGTCCAACGCCTGCTTCCCACCACCGAAGCCACCGACCTGCTCGCGCTGACCCACGAGATCGCCCGCGACGAGCTCGCCTCGCGCGCGGCGGGCGACGAGGCCGCGGAGAAGTTCCCGCGCGACGCCTTCCGGCTGCTCGGCGAGGCCGGCTTCCTCGGCCTCCCCTACCCGGAGGAGCACGGCGGCGGGGCCCAGCCGTACGAGGTTTACCTGCAGGTTCTCGAGGAGCTCAGCAGCGCCTGGATGACCGTCGGCGTCGGCCTGTCGGTGCACACCATGAGCTGCTTCCCGCTGGCCCACTTCGGCAGCGCGGAACAGCGCTCCCGGTGGCTGCCGGACATGATCGGCGGCGAGCTGCTCGGCGCGTTCGCGCTGTCCGAGCCGCACGCCGGCTCCGACGCGGCGGCGCTGAGCACGCGGGCCGCGCGGCAGGACGACTCGTACGCCGTCAACGGGGCCAAGGCCTGGATCACGCACGGCGGAGTCGCGGACTTCTACACGCTCATGGCCCGGACCTCGGACGACGGGCCGCTCGGCATCAGCTGCCTGCTCGTCGACGGCGGCACGGCGGGGCTGTCCGCCGGCCCGCCCGAGCACAAGATGGGGCTCACCGGCTCGCCGACCACGCCGCTGTACTTCGAGGACGCGCTGGTGCCCGCGGAGCGGCTCGTCGGGTCCGAAGGCGACGGGCTGAAGATCGCGCTGTCGGCACTGGACTCCGGCCGCCTCGGCATCGCGGCCTGCGCGGTCGGGCTGGCGCAGGCGGCGCTGGACCTCGCGGTGGACTACGCGAAGCAGCGGCGGCAGTTCGGGCGGCCGATCATCGAGTTCCAGGGCCTGGAGTTCCTGCTCGCGGACATGGCCGCGGCCGTGCATTCGGCGCGGGCGACGTACCTCGACGGCGCGCGGCGGCGGGACGCCGGGCTGCCGTTCGGGCAGCAGGCGTCGGTGGCGAAGCTCGTCGCGACGGACGCGGCGATGAAGGTGACCACCGACGCCGTCCAGGTGCTCGGCGGAGCGGGCTACACCCGCGACTTCCCGGCGGAGCGCTACATGCGCGAGGCGAAGGTCCTGCAGATCTTCGAGGGCACCAACCAGATCCAGCGCATGCTCATCGCCCGCAACCTCGCGCGGTAGGAGCGGCGCCCATGCGACAGGCGTGACGTTTCTGCAGGTAAGTGCCCGTGTGTGTTTTGTGTTGCTATAGCAGCACAAAACACACACGGGTCAGCAGGCGTCAGAACGGCTTGAGGCCCCAGTGGCCGATCCAGTTCTCGCCGGGCTGCAGGACCAGCAGGTCCACGCCGGAGTTCAGGGCATCCGGCGGGCAGGTCATCGGCTCGATCGCGATCGCCCTGCCCCGCCCCGGGAACTCGTCCGCCGTGTAGACCTGGACCCACTTGAACACCGGGTCGGCCCACAGCTGGACGCCGCGCCCGCTCGGGTCGGTGAGGCTGTGCCGCACGAGGTCGTCGCCCGGCGCCGGGGTCGCGCCACCGAAAGCGGTGTCCAGCAGCAGCCCCGCCAGCCGGCGCCCGGTGCGGAAGTCCACCTCGTCGCCCTGCAGGGACCGCGGCGGGCGCACCGGGAGCAACCGCTCGGCGTCCACCGGCAGCACCGACGACGCCGCCAGCCGGAGCGTGCAGTCGTCGGTTGCGGCGTTGCCTGCGCGCGGATACGGGTGCACGCCGACCCCGAACGGAACCGCCCTCGCCCCGAGGTTCTCCACGGTGTGCGTGACGGTCAGGCCGTCCTCGTCCAGGGCGTAGCCGATGGACGTCAGCAGTGGCACCGGCCAGCCCGGCTGCGCGGGCACCATCGCGTGCAAAACCACTGTGGACTCGGCGTGCTCGACGAGGGTCCACGCGGTGTGCCGCAACAGGCCGTGGATCGCGCTCTGCCGCGCGGGCTCGGTCAGCGCGAGCTGCTGCGGCTCCCCGTCGAACAGCCAACGACCGCCGGCGACCCGGTTCGGCCACGGCACCAGAACTCCGCCGGCGCCGCCGGGCGGGAGCCGGTCCGCGTCGTAGGTCTCCGCGTACGGCACCCCGCCGACCTCGAAAACCCGCAGCGACGCACCGACTTCGGTGATCACGGCGCGCGCGGTGCCGGAAGTGATTTCGAACTGCCGCCCGGTGGCGGGAACAGGCTCGTGCACATGGTCACTGTAGAAGCAGAAAGCCCTCCGAGCCGACGAAATCGGCTCGGAGGGCTTTCCGGTGCGACTTACTTGCCCAGCTTCGCGGCGTCCAACTTCTGCCCGCGGCCGCCGACGAGGAAGTTGATCGCCCAGAAGATCACGCCGATGCCCAGCAGGACGCCGGCGATGATGTACTCCGTGCCCGGCCGACCGGACAGCGGGCTGGCGAAGAACGCGCAGGTCAGCGCGCCCAGCACGGGCACCCACGTGGGCGCCTTGAAGTGCTTGTGCTCGACCTTGTCCTTGCGCAGCACCAGCACCGCCACGTTGACCACCGCGAACACCACGAGCAACAGCAGCGAGGTGGTGCTGCCCAGGTCGGAGATCTTCAGCGAGCTCACCAGAGCCACCGCGATGATGCTGGTGAACACGATCGCCACCCACGGCGTGCGCCGCGTGCGGTGCACCAGCCCGAGCTGCTTCGGGATGATGCGCTCCTGCGACATGCCGTAGACCAAGCGGCTGGCCATCAGCATGTTGATCAGCGCGGTGTTGGTCACCGCGAACAGCGCGATCAGCGAGAACAGGATCGGCGGGAACCACGGAGCCGCGGCCTTCACGACCAGCAGCAGCGGCCCGTCGGATTCCGCCAGCGTTTCGGTCGGCACCAGCGTCGAGGTGATCAGCGCGATCACCAGGTAGATCGAAGCGGTGATGACCATGCCCAGCAGCAGCGCGCGCGGGAAGGTCTTTGCCGGGTCGCGGGTCTCCTCGGCCATGTTCACCGAGTCCTCGAAGCCCACCATCGCGAAGAACGCCAGCGCGGTCGCCGAGGTGATCGCCAGCAGCGGCGAGGTGTCTGTGTTGAACTCCAGCAGCCGGCCCGGGTCCGGGTCGACGTCGGGGCTGTGCGTCCCGGAGATCAGCGCGACGAGGCCGAAGACGATCACGATCGCCAACCCGGTGAGCTCCACGAAGGTCAGCACCACGTTCATCTTCACCGACTCGCCGACACCGCGGAAGTTGATCGCGGCCAGCAGGAGCAGGAAGCCGATCGCCACGAGCCAGGCCCACGAGGAGACGCCGTCGCCGACGATCGCCTCCAGGTAGTCACCGCTGAAGGCCTGTGCGGCGGATGCGGCGGAAGTGATTCCCGAGCACATCACCGCGAAGGCGATGATGAAGGTCAGGAAGTGCACGCCGAACGCCTTGTGCACGTACAGCGGCGCGCCGCCCGCCTTCGGGTACTTCCCGACAAGTTCCAGGTAGCTGAACGCGGTCAGGAAGGCGACCACGAACGCGACCAGGAACGGAACCCACAGCGCTCCGCCGACCTTGCCGGCCACCTTGCCCGTCAAGGAGTAGATCGTGGTGCCGAGGATGTCCCCCACCACGAAGAACAGCAGCAGTTTCGGGCCCATCACCTTCTTGAGGCCAGGCTCCTGCGCACCGCCGGGCGCGTCGTCGTTCACGGTCGTCTCGTTGGCCATAGCTGAGAAGTGTGCAATGCGGTTGGTCCAGCTGTCTGCCCACCCCTGGTCGAACTGCACTGCTGCGGTCGGCTCAGGCGTGGCACCCTGCCCAGCCGCGCGATCACTGCTGGTCGGACACCGGTGCCCGGTAGCGCCAGAAGGCGGGCAGCAGGAACGCCGCGATCACGGCGCCGACGACGACCAGGACGCCGCCGACGGTGACCGCCGCCGCGGTGCCGACCGCCGCGCCCGCCAGGCCGTGCAGCGTGTCGGCCAGCCGCGGGCCGCCGGCGACGACGACGGTGAACACGCCCTGGATGCGGCCGCGCATCTCGTCGGTGGCCGCCGTCTGCATGATCGAACTCCGGTAGACCATGCTCACCAGGTCCGCACCGCCGCCCAGCGCCAGGAAGAACACCGCCAGCCACAGCGAATCCGACCAGCCGAACCCGATCACCGAGATTCCCCACGCCACGACCGCCACGGTGACGCCGACGCCGTGCCGCGCGATCCGGTGCAGCCAGCCGGAGAACACGCCGAACGCGAACGCGCCCAGCGGGATCGCCGCGAACAGCCAGCCCAGCGCCGCCCCGCCGCCCGGCGGATCGCCGAAAGTGCGCTCCGCCATCTCCGGGAACAACGCCCGCGGCATGCCGAACACCATCGCGATGATGTCCAGCAGGAACGACGCCAGCAGCACGGTATGCATTGCCAGATAACGAAATCCGTCGAGCACGGCGCGCAGTCCGGCGCGCTTCGGGGCGCCTTCCTGCGGCGGCAGCGGCGGCAGCCGGAACACCGCCCACAACGCCGCGCACAACGCCACCGCGTCCACCAGGTACAACACCGAAAGCCCCAGCATCGGCAGCAACACGCCGGCCAGCAGCGGCCCGGCGATCGAACCGAGCTGGAACACCGTGGCCCCAAGCGCCTGCGCCGACGGCAGCAGGTGCAGCGGGATCAGCCGGGCGATCGCGGCGCCGCGAGTCGGCATGTTCACGGCGAAGAACGTCTGCTGCGCGGCGAAAAGCACCAGCACGAGCCACACCGACTGGACGCCCGCCGCGGCCACCAGCCACAGCAGCACGGCGCTGGCGGCCAGGCCGCCGTTGGTGATCAGCAGCAGCTTGCGGCGGTCGACGGTGTCCGCGATCGCGCCGCCCCACAGGCCGAACACCAGCAGCGGCACCAGGCCGAAGATCCCGGCGAGGCCGACGTAGGCGGAGGAGCCGGTGATGTCGTAGAGCTGCTTGGGCACCGCGACCGCGGAGAACTGCGCGCCGACGGCGGTGACGATGTTCGACAGCCACAACCTGCGGTACGCCGGGTACTTCAGCGGCCGGGTGTCGAGGAAGACCTTGCTCAGCAGGGATCGGAAGGATCGACGGGATGAGGTCGGGGTTCCGCTGCTGGGCTGCACAGATGCAAAACTCTAGCGATTAGACCGGCTAACGGCATTCGATTTTCCGCCCATGTGACCGATGTCTAACGCATTCCGACAGAATCGGACAAACCCGCCCGCGACCTGACCTACGGCGCGAACAACCTTCCCCACCTGCGAAAACGCCGAAAACGGGACGCCAGACGCAATTTCGCCAGAATTCGACGATCACACTGGCAACCGTCGAATTCTGGCGAAATCGGCATCAACTGCACAAACGCCGCCGGGCTCAGGGGGCGAGGCGCTCGACGGTCCAGATGTCGTTGGTGCGGCGGAAGCGCAGCCGGTCGTGCAGGCGGTCCGGGCGTCCCTGCCAGAATTCCACCGACTCCGGACGGATCCGCCAGCCGCCCCAGTGCGGCGGCACCGGCACCTTCTCGGCGTCGGCGAAGCGCCGCTCGATGCCGCTCAGCGACGCCTGCAGCGCGTCGCGGCTCGCGACCACGCGCGACTGCGGCGACGCCCAGGCGCCCAGCTGGGAGCCGCGCGGGCGCTCGCCCCAGTACTCGGCGGTCTCCGCGGACGCCACCTTCTCCACCGTGCCGCGCACGTTGACCTGGCGCTGCAGGCCCAGCCACGGGAAGGTGGCGGCGGCGACCCGGGTGGCCTTGAGGTCGTGGCTCTTCGCCGAGGTGTAGTTGGTGAAGAACACCACGCCCCGCTCGTCGAATCCCTTGCACAGCACGGTGCGCGAGGACGGGATGCCTTCGGGATCGGCCGTGGCCAGCACCATCGCGTTCGGCTCGACCAGGTCGGCCTGGACCGCCTCGTCGAACCACAGCTGGAGCTGCTCGTGCCAGGTGGCGGCGAGCGAGGACTCCTCCAACGCCCCGGCCTCGTAGGACACCCGCATGGACGGCAGCGCGACGTTGGCCTCCGACATCCTGTTCCTCCCTGACTCGCCCGGCAGCGGCACGACTCGACTTCTCCGGCTGTTCGCCGGACGGTACGGGTTGGACCGGCCGGCGCGACACGATTGGTGGCGCCAGCCACGCGTACGACGGTAAACGGGATCCGAACGGACGCCGAATCAGTGGTGCTTCACGATCGATTCCGCAACCGATGCAGTGATCGTTCCCACACTCGTTCGGACGCCCGAGGCGCGCGGAACCATCCGCCAGAACCAGCCATTTCACACTTTCCGGCGAAAAGCCGCTAACCAGCCAAAACAGAACAAGCACCCGCGAGCACGCCGGAGCTGCTACGAACCCGGCCACTCCGGAGCCCCGCCGGCACCACCACGGCGGTCCAGCCGCGAGGGACCGTTCCTGCAGGTACGGGGCCGTGAGTCTTTTGGGCTGCTATAGCGACCCAAAAGACTCACAGCCCCGTGACCAGCGCGAACATCGCCCCTGGGAATGCTTACGCCATCTGGTGGGCCGCCGATCGGTACCGCTGGTGCAGATCCGCGGTCCACATCGCCAGGACGAACGGGAACGTGGTCGGCACCAGGCCGATCGCCTCGATCCCGCCGTGCAGCAGCAGCACCGCGGGCACCGCGAGGACGCACGAGCGCCAACCGCGCCCGGTGGTCAGCAACCCGACCACGACCAGCGCCGCGTTGAAGCCGTACACCCCGGCGCTGACGTCGGGCGGTGTGATCGGCAGCAGCTCGACCGCGAGCACCGACACCGCGGCGCCGCAGAACGCGCCCACAGCCAGCCGGAGCCGCACCAGTGCCAACCCGATCAGCATCACGACGCCCGGCAGCCAGCCGCTGACCAGGAACACCTCCGACTCGGCGGTGAACAGGCCGAGGTAGTCGCCGTGCAGCCCGAGCACCGGCGATGGCGTCGTCGCCGCTGCGGGCGCCCAGTCGAACCGGTGTCCCAGGTAGACGATCAGCCAGTAGGTGAACACGAAGGGGGCGGTGCGGGCAGGGACCGTGAGGAAGGCGTCCGCGATGCGCATCAGCACCGTCGCGACGACCGCCCCCGCGGTTCCGACCAGCAACGCCGACCCCAGCGGCTGGAAGGCGGTGACCGCTCCCAGCACGACCAGCGTTCCGTTGAAGCCGAACAGGCCCTGGCGTATTCGCTCGGGCGGCACCCGCAGCGCCGCCGCGGTCAGCACGCCCACGGCGCTGCCGACGAGCGCGGCCAGCCCGAGCTGCGGGCCGGCCAGCAGCAGCGCGACCACGAACAGCAGTCCGGCGGGCACGCTGTCCTGCAAGTACACCTGCGAGACGCCCGTCGGCACGGCGCGCAGCAAGTCCCGCGCGCCGTGCCGAACTTCGGGCCCCGTTGCCTTCGAAGTGACATTCACCAGCTGTGAACCTTTAGATCCTTCGCCTCCGGGTGGTGCCCCATCGCCTCGGCGAGCCGCCGTTCCGCAGTCACGGCGTTCTCGCCCAGCGCGGTGGCCAGCGAGCCTCCCGCGGCCAGCGGGACCAGCGACCACCACTCGCCGCTGACCGCCTCGGCGGGGTCGTCGCCCCACACGACCGTCTCGGTCGCGAGCACCCGCGCCCCAGCGAGGTAACCCGCGCTCGCCCCGAGCCGGTCCGCGCCGATGTCCAGCCGCTGCCGCAGCAGCGGCGTCCCCGCCCGAACCACGTGCGTCGTGGTGGTCATCCGGCCGGGCGTTTCGCCGTACCGGCCGAGCACCAGCGTCTCCCGGCACCTCGCCCGCGCGCCGTCGCCGAGCTCGATGGTCATCTCGGCCTGGTGATCGGCGCGGGCGCTGATCACCGTGGCCTCCGGCAGGTAGTCGACGACGCCGCCGGCGCCGACCTCGATGTGCAGGGTGGCCCGGCTCGTCTCGCCGTGCGGGCCCGGCAAGGCGATGGTGGCGGCGGTGCCGCGCAGCCGGAGCCGGGCGCCCGGCCCGACCCGGACCCGCAGGTCGACCTGGTCGCCACCGACCGGGGTGGCCGCCGAGTTGACCAGGTGCACCACGGCGGTGCCGTCCGGACTGGCCGTCACCGTGCGCCGGGGCAGCAGCGTCATCGGCGCTTCCGAGCGGAGCTCCCGCACGACGCTTCGCCCACCGGTCCCGAGCTCCACGCTCAGCAGCGCACTGGCGCGCACGCCGCACCACCTTCCGCCGCAGAACTCTCCAGGCGACCGCGGGCGATCTCGCGCGAAATCGGCACCCGGCACGCGCGGAGGGCGGCGATTTCGCGTGAAATCGCCGCCCCCTCCCGCGCGGGCGAGAGCCGGCCCTCAGGCACTGACGCCGACCTTGACCTGCTCGCGGACCCAGGTGGAGACGTCGGGTGCGTTCGGGGTTCGGGTGAGGGACTGGGTGATCACCGGGAGCTCGCCGCGCATCCGGTGCGCGTCCGAGACCATGACCTCCATGTCGGCCCCGACCAGCTCGGCCAGGTCGATCTTGTTGATCACCAGCAGGTCCGCGGTGGTGACGCCGGGGCCGCCCTTGCGCGGCACCTTGTCGCCGCCGGCGACGTCCACCACGAAGATCTGCCGGTCGGCCAGCCCGCGGCTGAACACCGCGGTCAGGTTGTCGCCGCCGCTTTCCACGATGACCAGCTCCAGCCCGGGATGCCGGTCGGTGAGCCGGTCGACCGCGTCCAGGTTGGCGGTGATGTCGTCGCGGATGGCGGTGTGCGGGCACGCACCGGTCTGCACGGCCTCGATCCGGTCGGTGTCCAGCACCCCGGCCTTGCGCAGGAAGTCCGCGTCCTCGGTGGTGTAGATGTCGTTGGTCACGACCGCGAGGTTGAGCTCCTGGCCCAGCGCGCGGCAGAGCGCCGCGGTCAGCGCGGTCTTGCCGCTGCCGACCGGCCCGCCGATGCCGAGCCGGAACGGGCGCCCGTTCTGCGGGTCGGCCGTGAACGGGTCCGGCTCGGTCGCGGTGGGGTCGAAGTTGACCGGATGCGTGTGACCGTGCCCGTGGCCGTGTCCGTGTTCAGGAAGCAAAGAGACGCACCTCTTCCCGGTGATGGCGATCGTGCGCTTCGGCGAGCAGGTCGAGCGCCGGGGCGCCGGGGGCGGGCAGCTGGGCCGGGTCGAGCCCGGCCACCGCGGCCGCCGCGGCGGCGATCCGGTCGAGGTCGTCGGCCAGTTCGGTGACCACGGCGTTGACCGCGAACGGGTCCAGCCCGAGCAGTCGGACGCCGGCGGAGGACGGTCCGCTGACGGCCAGGTAACCGGCGGTCAGCGCGGCCTCCAGTGGCCCGGCCCCGGCGATGGCCGCCAGCGCGCCGAGCACGATCGGATGGTGTGGCCGCGGGGTCGCGGCCACCAGTTCGGTCAGCACCGGCGACGGCCAGGCGGCCTTGCCGGCGCGGATCATGCCCCGCCCCTGCGCGCGCGAGGCCTCCCGCTGCGCCGGGGACGGGGTGCGGGCGTCGAGTTCGACGTCCAGCTCCCGCCAGTGTCCACTTCGGACACCGCGGGCGGCGGCGTGCGCCGCGGCGGCGGCGAACACCGCTTGCAGGGCGCCTGCGCCGTGCAAGCGCCCGTACAGGAATTCGCGCAGGTCGCCGATTCCCGTGATCAGCCCCCGTGCGGCGGCCTCCTCGACGCCGCCGGAGTGCACGTGCCCCCCGCCGGGGAACCGGGAGTCCGCGAGTGCCAGCACCGCAAGACCGGCTCGCACCGCTCTCCCCTTTCGATTTCGCGTGGGTGGTGGTCGAAGGGCGCCGCAGGGCGCCCCCCACCCGGAAAGATTCGCCGTTCCGGGTGGGGTTTCGGCCGGTCAGAACAGGAAGTAGCGCTGCGCCATCGGCACCTCGGCCACCGGGTTCGGCTTGACCCGCTCGCCGTCGATGTCCACCTGGAACTTGTCCGGGTCGACCTGGATGTCCGGGGTGGCGTTGTTGTTCAGCATGTGCTCCTTGCCCACCGACCGCGTGCTCTCGACCGCGACCAGCCGCGAGCTCAGCTGGAGCTGCTCCGGCAACTGGGCGTCCAGCGCAACCGGAGCTACGAAGAACACGCTGCTCGCTGCGGCCGCGCGCGGCTGCGCCCCGAAGCTCGGCCGCGCGATGTAGGGCTGCGGCGTGGGGATCGACGCGTTCGCGTCGCCCATCGCCGCCCACGCGGCGAACCCGCCCTTGAGCACGATGTGCGGGCGGACCCCGAAGAATTTCGGGTCCCACAGCACCAGGTCGGCCATCTTGCCGACCTCGACGGATCCGACGTGCTTGGCGATGCCGTGCGCGATGGCCGGGTTGATCGTGTACTTCGCGACGTAGCGCTGAGCGCGGTTGTTGTCCGCGCGCCCGTCGCCGGGCAGCGAACCGCGGCGGAGCTTCATCACGTGCGCGGTCTGCCAGGTGCGCATGATGACCTCGCCGATGCGGCCCATCGCCTGCGCGTCCGAGCTCATCATCGAGATCGCGCCGAGGTCGTGCAGGATGTCCTCGGCCGCGATGGTGGACTCCCGGATGCGGCTCTCCGCGAAGGCCACGTCCTCGGGCACCGCCGGGTTCAGGTGGTGGCAGACCATCACCATGTCGAGGTGCTCGTCGATGGTGTTGACGGTGTGCGGCCGGGTCGGGTTGGTCGACGAGGGCAGCACGTGGGGCTGCGAGGCGAGTCGGATGATGTCCGGTGCGTGCCCGCCACCGGCGCCTTCGACGTGGAACGCGCTGATCGAGCGGCCGTTGATGGCCTCCAGCGTGGATTCGTAGAAGCCGGCCTCGTTTAGCGTGTCGGCGTGCAGCGCGACCTGGACGCCGGACTCCTCGGCCACCCGCAGCGCGCTGTCCAGCACAGCCGGGGTGGCGCCCCAGTCCTCGTGGATCTTGAAGCCGCCCGCGCCGGCCCGCAGCTGCTCCCACAGCGCCTCGCCGCGCATCGTGCTGCCCTTGCCCAGCAGCAGCACGTTGACCGGCAGGTAGTCCAGGGCCTGCATGATCCGGCCGAGGTTCCAGGCGCCGGGCGCCACCGTGGTGGCCTTGCTGCCCTCGCCAGGACCGGTGCCGCCGCCGATCAGCGTGGTCAGCCCGGAGGCGAGCGCGGTGTCGATCTCCTGCGGGCAGATGAAGTGCACGTGGGAATCGATGCCGCCGGCGGTGAGGATCTTGCCGTTGCCCGCGATGATCTCCGTGGACGGCCCGATGACCAGCGAGTTGTCCACGTCGTTGTTGGCGCTGGGGTTGCCGGCCTTGCCGATGCCCACGATGCGGCCGTCGCGGATGCCCACGTCGGCCTTGATCACGCCCCAGTGGTCGAGGATGACGGCCCCGGTGATCACCACGTCCGGCGTGCCCTCGGCGCGGATCGCGGCGGATTGCCCCATCGATTCGCGGATGACCTTGCCGCCGCCGAACACCACCTCGTCGCCGGACCCGGTGGACCCCTGGCTGCGGTCCTCGGTGACCTCGATCAGCAGATCGGTGTCGGCCAACCGGATCCGGTCGCCGGTCGTCGGGCCGAACAGCTCGACGTACTGGGACCGGTCAATGAACGATGTGCTCACCGTGGTGCCCCTCGCCTTTCTCGCCGTAGTTGAACGGGGTGGGTTCGTGGTCGCGGGCGTCGAGCTCGCCGGCGTACTCCAGCCGGAGGCCGCGCACCAGCCGGCTGCCGCCGACCGGCACCAGGCTGACCTCGCGGTCCTTGTTCGGCTCGAAGCGCACGGCGGTGCCCGACGGCACGTCCAGGCGGTAGCCCCAGGCCGCTGCCCGGTCGAACTCCAGGCACGGGTTCACCGCGGCGAAGTGGTAGTGGGAGCCGACTTGAACGGCGCGGTCGGCGCGGTTGTTGACGGTGATCCGGATGCGTTCCCGGCCCGGATTTAGCTCGATCGGGTCGTCGCCGGTGATGATCTCCCCAGGACGCATGGCAACTCCTCACGAATGTCGATTCGAGATCGGTGGTCGGCCTGGCCGCCGCGTCAGGTGATCGGGTCGTGCACCGTGACCAGCTTCGTCCCGTCCGGGAAGGTCGCCTCGACCTGCACGTTGTGGATCATCTCCGGGACCCCGTCGAGCACCTGGTCGGCGCGCAGCACGTCCTTGCCGCTCTTCATCAGGTCGGAGACGGTCTTGCCGTCCCGGGCACCTTCCACGACGTGGTCGGTGATCAGCGCCACCGCTTCGGGGTAGTTCAGCTTCAACCCGCGGTCCAGCCGCTCGCGCGCAAGGCGGGCCGCAACGTAGACGAGCAACTTGTCGCGCTCATGAGGAGCAAGATGCATGAAGCCCTTTTAACATACGAGGATCAACGCGGCCCGCTGTGTCCAGCGGTTTTACTTCAGACAATTGACCCATTACAACCTTTTTTTCAACTTTTTACCCCGCTAACTAAAATTTTTACACCGGCGACATCGCCATGTGATCTAGCTCATTTCGGCGATTTCCCCCACCGATTCCGATTGCTTCCACCATGTGGGCGGGTGCACTGTGTTCCCGACGCCCCGCCACGTCCCCCGGGCCGCGCCCACGCGCGGTCCTGATCACCGAGGAGACGAGGCAGCCATGAGCAAGGCGGACCAGCAGACCGAATTCCGCCCGGGCCTGGAGGGCGTGGTCGCCTTCCAGACCGAGATCGCCGAACCCGACCGCGACGGCGGCGCGCTGCGCTACCGCGGCGTGGACATCGAAGACCTGGTGGGCACGGTTTCCTTCGACGACGTGTGGGCGCTGCTGGTGGACGGCCGGTTCGGCGACGGCCTGCCACCTGCAGACGACACGCCGCTGCCGATCCGCACCGGCGACGTGCGGGCGGACGTCCAGGCAGCACTGGCGATGACGTCGCCGGCCGCCGGTTTCCCGCCACTGCTGGACATCGACGAGGCGCAGGCCCGCGCGCAGCTGGCGCTTTCCAGCGCGCTCGGGTTGTCCTTCGTGGCGCAGTCCGCGCGCGGAGGCCAGCCGCCGGTTCCGCACGCCCGGATCGCGGAAGCCGCCACCGCCACCGAGCAGTTCCTGACCCGATGGCGCGGCGAGCCGGACCCGAAGCACGTGCAGGCGCTCGACGCGTACTGGGTATCGGCGGCCGAGCACGGGCTGAACGCCTCGACGTTCACCGCCCGGGTGATCGCCTCCACCGGCGCCGACGTCGGCGCCTGTCTGTCCGGTGCGGTCGGCGCGATGTCCGGGCCGCTGCACGGCGGCGCCCCGGCCCGGGTGCTGCCGATGATCGAGGAGGCCGAGCGCACCGGCGACGCGCGCCGGGTGGTGACGTCGATCCTGGACCGCGGCGACCGGCTGATGGGCTTCGGCCACCGCGTCTACCGCGCCGAGGACCCGCGGGCCCGGGTGCTGCGCAACACCTGCGACCAGCTGCGCGCGCCGCGCTTCGAGGTGGCCCGCGAGCTGGAGCAGGCCGCCCTGGCGGTGCTGCGGGAGCGCCGGCCGGACCGGCAGATCGAGACCAACGTGGAGTTCTGGGCCGCGGTGGTGCTCGACTTCGCGCAGGTCCCGACGTCGATGATGCCGGCGATGTTCACCTGCGCCCGGCTCGCGGGCTGGTCTGCGCACGTCCTGGAGCAGAAGCGCACCGGTCGCCTGGTGCGCCCGTCGGCGCAGTACATCGGCCCGGATCCGCGCTCCCCGCAGGACGTCGCGGGCTGGGGCTCGGTCGACCAGCTGATCGCCTCGGTGTAGTCGGCCCGTGAGTGTTTTGTGTCGCTATGACGACACAAAACACTCACGGCACCTGAGCCGCGAAAACGTCTACCCGCAACGGATCTCCCGGCAGCGGTAGCGTGGAGTGGTGACGGTCACATCCGGCGACGCGCAACGGCGGTTGCACGTCGAGTACGCCGAAGCGCTGGAGGCCGACGCGGAGACCAGCGGCGAGCAGTGCAACGACCTCGTCGAGGCGGCGGACTACTGGCACTTCGCGGGCGAGCACGAGCGCGAGGAACGGGCCCTGCGCGTCGCGGCCGAGGTCGACGACGACGGCAACGTGCTCCACGGCCCGGCCGCCTACGCGAAGTTCCTGCTGACCCACGGGCGGCGCGCGGAGGCCGAGGAGCGCTTCGCCCGGCTGCTCCGCGAGGGCTCGAACTGCGAGTGGGCCTACGTGACCGCGTCGGTGGCGTACCAGCTCGTCGACGAACCGCAGGAGGCGTTGCGCTGGCTCAACATCGGCGTCAACCGGTTCGTCCCGAGCCTGGACGCCGAGATGGAGATGGGCGATGCGGGTTTCGAGCTGCTGCGCCAGCGCAGCCTCCTGCGCCGCGAGCTGGGTCTGCCGGCGGACGGCCCCGACGAACTCCTCGGCCGGCTGACCGAGCACGGCCGCCAGATCGGCGAGCAGATCAAGAACATCCAACGGCACGACGAGAACGTGGCGATCCTCTACTGGCCGGCGGCTGATTTCGCCAACCTCCAACGAGAACGCCCGAACTGGTACCCGGGCATCGAGCACTTGGAGCACCGCCGGGAGGCCGAGCGGGCACTGCAGCAGCGCCCGGAGGCGGCGGTGGTCATCGGCTCGATCGAGGCGCTGGTGGATTTCGCCGCGTCGCGCGGAATCGCCTTGGACGAGCAGTCCACCCGCGCGGAGTTCGCCGCCGAAGCCGCCCGCCGCGGCCTGGCCATCGCCTGGCCACCGAGCCGCAACGACGCCTGCTGGTGCGGCTCCGCCCGCAAGTACAAGAAGTGCTGCGGCGCTCCGGGCTTCGCCTGACCAAGATCCGGATGCTGTTGGCCAACGGCCAGTGTCCGCAGTAAGTTGCGTTGCGGCTGTTCGCAGCACCGGGGTCATGACCCCGAAACCCTGCTGCAACACTTGAGCCGAGCCGGCAAAGGCGCCGGTCATCAGGCCACTGGCGCGCGGGAGGCACTGCCCCGCCACCTGCACAGTCACCACAACAACGCCCGGAGGCGCCGGCATGACGCAGGCCGAAATCGACCCGACGACCCTGAAGCTGCCCGAGGAACTCAAGCCCGCCGACGGCCGGTTCGGCTGCGGTCCGTCCAAGGTTCGCGGCGAGCAGCTCGCCAACCTGGCCGACGCGGGCGCCGCGGTGATGGGCACCTCGCACCGGCAGAAGCCGGTGAAGTCCCTGGTCGGACGCATCCGGGAGGGGCTGCACGAGCTGTTCTCGCTGCCGGAGGGCTACGAGGTCGTGCTCGGCGTCGGCGGCACCACCGCGTTCTGGGACGCCGCGACGTTCGGCCTGGTCCGCGAGCGGTCGCTGCACCTCACCTACGGCGAGTTCTCCTCGAAGTTCGCCAAGGCCGCCAAGACGGCGCCGTTCCTGGCCGACCCGGTGGTGGTCTCCGCCGAGCCGGGCGACGCGCCGAAGCCGGTGTCGGACCCGTCCGTCGACCTGATCGGCTGGGCGCACAACGAGACCTCGACCGGCGTGATGCTCGCGCCGAGCCGCCCGGAGGGCTCGGAGAACGCGCTGATCGCGATCGACGCCACCTCGGGCGCGGGCGGGCTGGCGTTCGACGCCGCCGACGTCGACGTCTACTACTTCGCGCCGCAGAAGTGCTTCGCCGCCGACGGCGGGCTGTGGCTGGCCGCGATGAGCCCGGCGGCGATCGAGCGGATCGGCGAGATCGGCGCGTCCGACCGATGGGTGCCGGAGTTCCTGTCGCTGCCCACCGCGCTGGACAACTCCCGCAAGGACCAGACCTACAACACCCCGGCGGTCGCCACCCTGTTCATGCTCGCCGACCAGATCGAGTGGATGAACGGCCAGGGCGGGCTGGACTGGTGCTCGCAGCGGACCCGCGAGTCGTCGCAGCGGCTGTACACCTGGGCCGAGGCGTCGGAGTACGCCACGCCGTTCGTGACCGACCCGGCGAAGCGCTCCCAGGTGGTCGGCACCGTCGACTTCGCCGACTCGATCGACGCCGCCGCGGTGGCGAAGGCGCTACGCGCCAACGGGATCGTGGACACCGAGCCGTACCGGAAGCTGGGCCGCAACCAGCTGCGGGTCGGCATGTTCCCAGCGATCGAGCCGGACGACGTCACCTCGCTGACGAAGTCCATCGATTGGGTGGTTTCGCAGCTTTCCTGACACGCTGTGCCGCTATGCCGCCGGGATTCGCAAGGATCCCGGCGGCATTCTGCCCAAAACCACACCACCAAGTGAACATTCGGGCACTAGCGGTGATCCTCATCGAAAATGAGTGATTTTACCCGTTCGCTCAGGCGCCACCTTTCCGGCAAGATCGAAGGCGGAGAGAGCGACCAACAACGAGACGACGTGCCCGGCGTGCCTCCCGCGTCAAGGCGGCGCGCCGGGTTACTGTCACAGCTTGGTGACATGTAGGTCGGCGGGAGGCTGGCGTATGCGAGCGCTGCGAGTGGTCGGGCTCGACGAGGACGGTGAATCCGTCATCTGCGAGGACCCGGAGAACGGCGAGCGCTTCACCGTGCCCGCCGACGAACGACTGCGTGCCGCCGCCCGCGGTGACCTCACCAGACTCGGCCAGGTCCAGATCGAGATGGAAGCCCAGATGCGGCCCCGGGAGATCCAGGCCCGCATCCGCTCCGGCGCGTCCGTGGCGCAGATCGCGGAGGCCTCCGGCATCCCCGAGCACCGCGTCGAGCGCTACGCCTATCCCGTGCTGCTCGAGCGCGCCCAGATCGCCGAGATGGCGCAGCGCGCGCACCCGGTCCGCGAAGACGGGCCGGACGTCCAGACGCTCGGCGAAGTCGTCGCGCACACCTTCGGAATGCGCGGCCACGAGTACGCCGAGGCCAACTGGGGCTCCTGGCGCGGCGAGGACGGCAAGTGGGTCGTCCAGCTGACCTGGCAGGCCGGGCGCTCGGAGAATCGCGCGCACTGGATCTTCCACCCCGGCGCGCACGGCGGCACCGTCGCGGCGCTCGACGACCACGCGGCCGACCTGCTCGACCCGTCCCCGAACCGCCCGCTGCGGACGGTCCGGCCGGTCACCGAGCTGGCCCGCGAAGCGCTGCAGCTCGACCAGCAGGCGCAGCCCGCCCCAGAACGGGTGGAGGAGCCGGTGGTCGCGCAGCGACCGGAGGCACCGGCCCTCGACCTGGACACCGGCCCGCCGGCGGAGCCGGTGGCAGAGCCGACGGCGGAGGAGAGCGCCGAAGGCGCGACCGCCGAGGCGGCGGAGGAGGACGACGCGCAGCGCAAGGCGGAGCCGCGGCGCGGGCGCAAGAGTCATCCGATCGTGCCGTCGTGGGAGGACGTCCTGCTCGGCGTCCGCTCCCACCGCTGACCGACGACCGCAGAAAGGCCGGGGCGTGCTCGCCCCGGCCTTTCTGCTTTCCGGGGTCAGCCGAGGAGACTTAGGAGGAGGGCGATCCAGGCCGCGACGATGCCCGCCGCCGTTCCGTACGCCGCCCAGCGCCAGACCGGGACGCTTCGGCCCAGCCAGATCGACGGCGCGAAGCCCGCCGCCACCGCGATGTTGACCACCGCCGCGAGGATTCCGCTCACGTCCGCCAGGCCGAGCGTCACCACCACCAGGGTCACCGCCACGATCGCGCCGATGATCGCGCTGATCACCAGGCCCGGGCCCCACGGCGTGGGCTGCACCGGGGCGATCGTTCCGCCGCGCCACCCGCGCATCGCGTGCGCCGAGCGCGGTCGGCCGATTCGGTCGAGTTCGCCGCTGAGCGGGTCGACGTAGCCGATCTGGCCGCCGGTTTCCGCCGCCAGGCGCATCGCCAGCTGGCGGCCGCGCCGCGAGACGAGCTCGGCCGTGGTGTCCGCGGTTTCCTCGGCCTGCACGGTTTCCACCACGTGCGCCCACTCGTGCAGCGCCGCGACCAGCGAGCCGGGCAGACGCAGCCTGGCCGGATCGACCTCCCGGCCGACGCCGCGCACCAGCACCGCGCGACCGGATCGCGCGTGCAGCTCCCAGCCGGTTTCCCGGGCGTCCATCATGTCCCGCTCATCGCGTGGAAGGCGATCGCCCCGGCCGTGGCGACG
Source organism: Saccharopolyspora sp. NPDC050389 (assembly GCF_040655595.1). Lineage (NCBI taxonomy): Bacteria > Bacillati > Actinomycetota > Actinomycetes > Pseudonocardiales > Pseudonocardiaceae > Saccharopolyspora > Saccharopolyspora sp. NPDC050389. The sequence goes on along the minus strand of NZ_JBFAKG010000088.1, from coordinate 16,733 downwards.
TTCAGTGAATCCACCCCGCCCGCCATCGGGATGCGGACCGCGAGGTCCGCGGCTTCGATGGCCTCGTCGGTGAGCCCGGGGCCTTCGGAGCCGAGCAGCACCGCCACCGGGCCGCTGTCCAGGGCGGCATCGCGAAGGGATTTCGCATCCGCCCTGGGGGTCAGCGCCGCGATGCGGAAGCCGTTGTCGTGCAACAACTTCAGGTCTTCCGGCCAGGAGCCGAGGTGGGCGAACGGGACGCGGAGCACGTGCCCCATCGACACCCGCACGCTGCGCCGGTACAGCGGATCCGAGCAGCCCACGCCGAGCAGCACGCCGTCGACGCCGAGCGCTGCGGCGTTGCGGAACAGCGCGCCGAGGTTCTCGTGGTCGCCGATGCCTTCCAGCACCACCAGGCGGCGGGAGCGGGCGATGAGCTCGGCCGGTTCGACCACCGGCGCTCGATCGGCGACCGCCAGCACGCCGCGGTTCAGGTGGAAACCCACGACGCGCGCCATCACGTCGGCGTCGGTGACGTAGGCGGGCACGTCCAGGGCCGCGGTGGCCTCGGCCAGCTCCTCGATCCGGCGGCGCACGCCGAACAGCGCCCGCACCGGGAACGGCGAGGCGAGCAGCCGCTCGACCACCACGACGCCTTCTGCGATCACCAGCCCCCGCCCGCCAGGCCGGTCCGGGCGGCGGTCGGCGCGGGACAGATCGCGGAAGTCGTCGACCCGCGGGTCGTCGGCATCGCCGACCTCGACAATGTGCACCACGCCCGCATTCTCGCACCCGCCGCCAATCGAGCCGGCCCGGCCGATCTCGCGTTGCCGTGCGCGGCTCGTGGGGTCGGAGGTGCCGGCAGGGGTTCGCGGGAATTCGGGCAAATCACATGAAGATCGGCTGTACGTCCCGGGTGGCGCGGGAGGGAGTAGGTTCCGCGGCATGACTCGACTCGGCAACACTGAACTCGACGTCTTCCCCGTCTGCCTCGGTGGCAACGTGTTCGGCTGGACGGCGGATCGCGACGCCACCTTCACCGTCCTGGACCAATACGCCGCCGCCGGCGGCAACTTCATCGACACCGCCGACAGCTATTCCGCTTGGGTGGAAGGCCATTCCGGCGGCGAGTCCGAGATCCTGATCGGCGAATGGCTGCGCGCCCGCGGCAACCGCGACGACATCGTGGTCGCCACCAAGGTCGGCAGGCTTCCGGAGCGCCGCGGCCTGTCCGCGGCGAACATCAAGGCCGCGGCGGAAGATTCGCTGCGCCGCCTGGGCGTCGACCACATCGACCTCTACTACGCCCACGGCGACGACGACCCGTCCATCCCGCTGGCCGAAACCCTGGGCGCCTTCGACGAGCTGGTGCGCGAGGGCAAGGTCCGCTACATCGCGGCGTCGAACTACACCGCGCCCCGCCTCGCCGAGGCGCTGGAGATCTCCCGCCGCGAGGGGCTGGCCGCCTTCTCCGCGCTGCAGCCGCTCTACAACCTCGTGGAACGCGGCGAGTTCGAAGGCGCGCTAGCCGACCTGTGCGCTCGGGAGAAGGTGAGCGTGCTGCCTTACTACGCGCTGGCGCACGGGTTCCTGACCGGGAAGTACCGCCCGGGCGGGGACAGCTCGGACAGCCCGCGGGCCGAACGCGCCCGCTCCTACCTGAACGAGCGCGGTGTGAAGGTGCTCACCGCACTGGACGAGATCGCGACGCTACGTGACGTGCCGGTCTCGTCGGTCGCACTTGCCTGGCTGCTCGGGCAGCCCGCCGTGACCGCCCCGATCGCCAGCGCCCGCAACACCGAGCAGCTCGCCGACCTGCTCCCGGCCGCCGGATTGGAGCTGACCGACGCCGAGCTGAAGCGGCTGACCGAAGCCTCCGATTGATCACTCTCCGCGCCGTGCGTGACACCGTTTTGGCCGCTGGCCCCCCGGGTACCGATGTGTCACGGTGGTTTCCCCAGCGCTGCGCGCTGACGTGCTGCCGATCAAGCGGGGAGACGGCATGGGACGGCACGTGGACAATCAAGCGTTCAAGCCAGTGGACCGGCAACGGTATCGGAACAAGATGCAGCGCGGCCTGGACGCCCTGGCCCGGATGCTCGCCGAAGGCAATTTCTCCTTCCCCCACCAGCAGATGGGGCTGGAGATGGAGCTGTGCCTGGTGGACGAGCAGATGGAGCCGTCCATGTCCAACGCCGTGGTGCTGGAGAAGATCAGCGAGCCGGTGTTCACCACCGAGCTCGGCCAGCAGAACATCGAGCTCAACGTGGAGCCCCAGGTGCTCGCGGGCGACAGCGCCCTGGAGCTGGAGGCCCGTCTGCGCGCAGCGCTGCTGCGCGCAGACGGCGGGGCGCACGACGCGGGGGCGAAGATCGTCATGATCGGCACGCTGCCGACGTTGCGCAGCGCGCACTTCGACCCGAACTGGCTGTCGCGCAACCCGCGGTACTCGCTGCTCAACGAGCAGATCTTCTTGGCGCGCGGCGAGGAAATGCTGCTCGACATGGAGGGCGTGCCGCTGGACGACGCGCAGCCCGAGAAGCTGCGGTCCTACGCCGATTCGATCCTGCCGGAGTCGGCGTGCACGTCGGTCCAGCTGCACCTGCAGGTGGCGCCGGAGGACTTCGCGGCGCATTGGAACGCCGCGCAGTGCCTGGCCGGGGTGCAGGTGGCCATCGGCGCGAATTCCCCGTTCCTGCTGGGCAAGGCGCTGTGGCACGAGACGCGGATTCCGCTGTTCCTGCAGGCCACCGACACGCGTCCGGTGGAGCTGAAGAACCAGGGTGTGCGGCCGCGGGTGTGGTTCGGCGAGCGGTGGATCACCTCGATCTTCGACCTGTTCGAGGAGAACGTCCGCTACTTCCCGGCGCTGCTGCCGGAACCGGAGGAAGAGGATCCGCTGGCCGCGCTGGACTCCGGCCGGGCGCCGACGCTGGCCGAGCTGCGGCTGCACAACGGCACCATCTGGCGCTGGAACCGGCCGGTCTACGACCTGGTGGACGGGGTTCCGCACCTGCGGGTGGAGAACCGGGTGCTGCCGTCGGGGCCGTCGGTGGTGGACATCGTCGCCAACGCCGCGTTCTTCTACGGCGTCCAGCGGGCGCTCACCGAGCAGGACCGGCCACTGTGGACGCAGATGTCGTTCGCGGCGGCGGAGGAGAACTTCTACGCCGGGGCGCGGCACGGCTTCGAGGCGCACCTGTACTGGCCGAGCGTCGGCTGGGTGTCGCCGGACGAGCTGGTGCTGCGCCGCCTGCTGCCGATGGCGCACGACGGCCTGCAGGCGTGCGGCGTATCGGACGCCGCCCGCGAGCGCTACCTGGGCGTGATCGAGAAGCGCTGCATGGCGAAGCGCAACGGCGCGACGTGGCAGCGGGAAACGGTTGCGCTGCTGGAAGATCGCGGCGCGGACCGGCGCGGAGCGCTGGCGGGAATGCTGCGCCGCTACATCGACCTGGCCGACAACGGAGACCCGGTTCACACCTGGCCGGTCGGCTGATCGGCTCCCCGCGCGGCGCTTTCACCGAAAGGCGCGCCGTTTCTGCTGGTCAGGTTCCGTGAGTGTTTTGGGGTGCCATAGCGCCCCAAAACACTCACGGGCGTATTACCGGCGGCCGTCAGAGGGCTCCGTCGACGTCGAGGGTGGGGCGGCCGTTGTGGTGGGCGAGGCGGGCCCGGATTCCGAAGACGTTCGCGAGCAGGCCCTCGTCCAGGACATCGGCCGGGGTTCCCGCGTCGGCGACCTGGCCCTCGTGGAGGACCGCGATGCGGTCGCAGAACTCCGCGGCGTGGCGGAGGTCGTGCAGCGTCATCAGGACCGTTAGGCCGTCGCTCGCCAGGTCGCGCAGGAGGCGGAGGATGCTGTACTGATGCCGCAGGTCGAGGTGGTTCGTCGGCTCGTCGAGCACGAGGACTCGCGGCTGCTGCGCCAGCGCACGCGCGATCGCCGCTCGCTGCCGCTCGCCGCCGGAGAGCGTGCGCACATCTCGTTCCGCCGCTTCCAAAAGCCCGGTGGCGCGCAGGGATTCGTCGACGATGCGCTGGTCCGCCGCTTGCATCCGCTCCAACAGGCCCAGGTGCGGCAGTCGGCCCTGCGACACCACTTCGCGCACGGTCAAAGCCGTGCGGCTCTCGGCTTCCTGCACAGTCGCAGCGAGAATCCGGGCCAGCCGGCGTCGCCCGGCCCCGGCCAGCCTCGCGACCTCGACGGTCCCGGCCGCCGGCTCGATCGCCCGGTACAGCGTGCGCAGCAACGTCGTCTTGCCGCTGCCGTTCGGGCCCACCAGCCCGAACACCTCGCCTTCCCGCACGTCGATGTCCACATCGGACAGAACGGCTCGGCCGCCCAGCTCCACGCGCGCTCCGCGCACCCGCACGCTCATGCGATCCTCCGCTGCCGCCGAAGCATGATCAGGAACAGCGGCCCGCCCACCATCGCCGTGAGCACCCCGACCGGCAGCTCGGACGGCGCGATGACCAGCCGCGCCGCCAGATCCGCCAGCACCAGGAACACCGCGCCGAGCAGGGCCGACACCGGCAACATCCGCCGCGCCTCGGCCCCGACCAGGAACGTCGCCGCGTGCGGCACCAGCAGGCCGACGAACACGATGCCGCCCGCCACGGCGACCGCGGTCCCGGCCAGCAGCGAAATCCCGACCAGGCAGGCCATCCGGAAGGCCCGGGCGTTGAGTCCGAGCGCGGCGGCCGCGTCGTCGCCGCCGTGCAGCACGTTCATCCAGCGGCCCGCCGCCACCGCCGCGATCAGGCCGATCACCAGCACCGCCGCCGGCACCGGCAGCGACTCCCAGCGCGCGGCCCCGAGCCCGCCGGTGATCCAGAACAGCACCTGCTTGGTCTGGTCTCCGGTCGCGAATACGTGCAGCACCAACGACGTCGCCGCGTAGGCCACCTGGCCGACCGCCAGGCCGCCGAGCACCAGCGTCGTCACCGATCCGGATCGCCCGGCCACCGCCAGCACCACGACCAGCGCCAGCAGCCCGCCGAGGAACGCGGCCACCGGCAGCCCCAGCGCCCCGGCGCCGACGCCCAGCACCATCACCAGCGATGCCGCGAAGCCGGCCCCTTCGGACACCCCGAGCAGGTACGGGTCGGCCATCGGGTTCGCGGTGACCAGCTGCGCGATCGCACCGGAGAGCGCGAGCGCCGCGCCGACGACGATGCCGGTCACCACCCGCGGCATCCGCGAATCCCACACGATCGCGGCCCGCACCCGCGTCCAGTCCGCGTCGATCCACGGCACCACCGGCTCCAGGACGATTCGCCAAACCTGGTCCAGCGGCAACCGGACCGAGCCCAGCGACACGGCCAATCCGCCGATCACCACCAGCGCGATCAGCAGCGCGGCGTGCACCAGCACCACCCGCGCCCTCATGCGCCGTGCAGGTCCCGGGCCAGCCGCTCGACGGCGTCGGGGAACCGGATGCCCTCGGTCAGCTCGACGAGCGGGATCGTGCTGAACCGCTGGTCGCGGACCGCGGGCGTGCCCGCCGCGAGCGGATGCCCGGTCAGGTACGCCTGCTTGTTCTGCACCGGAGCGGCCAGGTAGTCGACGAGCACGATCGCCCGCGGGGCCCGCGCCGCCACCTGCTCCCAGCTGACGTCGGCGAAAACGTCCGGCACGTCACCGAAGACGTTGCGGCCACCGGCCCGGCGCAGCGCATCGTGGCCGACGCCGTTGCCGCCGAGCGTGAACGCCGCCTGCTCACCGGAGTCGTAGACGAAGACGTCGACCGGCTCCGCGCCGGCCAGGCGCGCCTCGACCGCGCGCACCCGCTCCTCGATGCCGGTCGCGACCTGCCTCGCGTTCTCCTGCAGGCCCAGCACCTCGCCGAACATCGCGATGTCCGACAGCAGCGTGTCCATCCCGGCCGGGCTCGCGGCGCAGGACTCGGAGAGCAGCAGCGTGCGGATGCCGTTGTCCTCGAACGTCTTCCGGCTCCGGCCCTCCGTGTCGTCGAAGGCACTGCTGTAGCCGCCGACGACCAGGTCTGGCTCGGCTTCGAGGATGCGCTCGTAGGACGGGTACTGGTCGGCGAGCAGCGGCACCCCGGCGTACGAGGCGGCCACCGACGGCGGCGGCGCGAGATCGTCCGGGTAGGCCGTGCCGACCAGCCGATCGCCCAGGCCCAGCGCCAGCAGGATCTCGGTGGCGTGCTGGTTGAGGCTCACCACGCGCTTCGGCGGCTCCGGGAACACCTCGGTGCTACCGCAGTTCTCGATGCGCAACCCGTCGGCCTGCGACTCGACGTTGGCGCAGCCCGCGAGGGACAGCGCGACTAGGACGAGGACGAGTATGCGGCGCATCGTGCCTTCCAAGGGGCGAGCGAGCCTGCGCCGAAGCCGGGGCCGCGCGGGCGGCCGCGAGTCCCAGACCCCGACCGCAGACCACGGCGGTCGTTGGAGCCATCCCTCGCAAGCGGGTGATCGGGCTCGCCGCGCGTCGCGCGGCCTACCGTTGCGGGTCAGCGCCGGATTTCGACCGGCTTCCCCCGCTCGCAGGGTCTGCCGAGGATGCTGCCCCAGCCGGCGAACCGGGTCAACCGGGCAATTTCCCCAGCGTCGCAACGTTTTAGCTGCTCACCGCAGTCACGGCGGAGACTCGCCCGACAGATGAGATCAACGCCTCCATCCGGCTTAGTTGCCATATGGTGGCAGTAGCTAGAGTCTGTCGATAGCGAAGGGAGACGCTAAATGGCGCAGCAGTACGTGTTGCCGGAGTTGGATTACGACTACGCGGCGTTGGAGCCGGCGATCGCCGGTGAGATCAACGAGTTGCACCACAGCAAGCACCACGCGGCGTACGTCAAGGGCGCCAACGACACGGTGGAGAAGATCGCCGAGGCGCGGGAGAAGGGTGACTTCTCCTCCATCGTGGGGCTGGAGACCACGCTGGCGTTCAACCTGGCGGGGCACTCGCTGCACCTGGTGTGGTGGAAGATCCTCTCGCCCAACGGCGGGGACAAGCCCACCGGCGAGCTGGCGGCGGCCATCGACGAGGACTTCGGTTCGTTCGACAAGTTCCGCGCCCAGCTGGAGGCGGTGTCGACGACGATCCAGGGCAACGGCTGGGGCGTGCTGGCCTGGGACCCGGTCGGTCAGCGGCTGATCACCCAGCAGCTGCGTGATCACCACTCGAACCTGTCGATCGCGACGACGCCGCTGCTGGTGTTCGACATCTGGGAGCACGCGTACTACCTGCAGTACCGCAATGTGAAGGCGGACTACGTCAAGCACCTGTGGAACGTGGTCAACTGGGACGAGGTCGCCGCGCGTTTCGCCGACGCCCGCGCCGGCTACAACGGCCTCCGCCTTCCCACCGCCTGACAGGCAGAACCACCGCGCCTTCGGTTCTCGCTGGTCAGAAGCCGTGAGTGTTTTGTGTCGCCATAGCGGCACAAAACACTCACGGCCCACAGCTCGGTGGTGAGTGCTCCGACAAGCCCACTGCCGAAACTTCGGGGCCTTCCTCCGGGAGGGCCCCGAAGTCTTTCTCCCGGCCCGAGAAACGATCGGGCCCCGGCCTCCCGCAGGAGACCGGGGCCCGATCTGTTCCCGAACTGACTACCGCTCCCACCACGAAGCGGACGAATTTTAGGTTAGCCTAACCTTTTGACTCGGGCAACCCCGTCCTCGTTTCAAGTCGAGATCGCCGCCGCCACGCCAGCACCGCGACGCCGCCGAGCGCGGCGGCCATCGACGCCAGCCCGCCCAGCAGGATCGGCCAGCGCGGCCCGAACACCTCGGCGACCCACCCCGAAGCCAGCCCGCCCAGCGGCTTCCCACCCAGGAACAACAGCATGTAGAGGCCCATGACCCGGCCGCGCATGGTCGGCTCCACGGCCAGCTGGACGGTCGCGTTCGCGCTCGTGGTGAACGTCATCGCGGCGATCCCGACCGGCACCAGCGCCGCCGCGAACAGCTCGTAGGTCGGCATCAGCGACGCCGCCGCCTCCAGCACGCCGAAAACACCGGCGCCCAGCAGCATCAGCCGTAGCCTCGGCACCCCGCGGCCGCTGCGCCGGGCCGCCAGCGCGGCCCCGGTCAGCGTGCCGACCGCGAGCATGGTGATCAGCAGGCCGTAGCCGTCGGCGTCCCGCCCGAAGACGTTGCGCGCGATCACCGCGAAGGTGCTCTCGAAGTTCATCCCGAACGTGCCGATGCAGAACACCAGCACCATCACCACGATCAGATCCGGTCGCCCGCGCACGTAGCGCAGCCCGGCGCGCAACTGGCCGCGTTCCTTCGGCGGCGGCTTGGCCCGGTGCAGCGCCGACGCGTTCATCAGCGCCAGCCCGGCGATCACGGCGATCGAGCTCAACCCGTTGGCCAGGAACACCCAGCCGGTGCCGATCGCGGTGATCAGCACGCCGGCGATGGCCGGGCCGACGATGCGGGCCAGGTTGAACGTCATCGAGTTCAGCGCGACGGCGTTGGTGAGCTGCCTGGGCCCGACCATCTCGACGACGAACGACTGCCGCACCGGCGCATCGACCGCGGCGAAGCAGCCGAGCACGAAGCACAGCAGGTAGACGTGCCAGAGCAGCACGACACCGGTGACGTCGAGCAGCCCCAGCACGAGGCCGCAGGCACCGAGCGCGCTTTGGGTGGCGACGAGCATGCGCCGCTTGTCGAAGCGGTCGGCGAAGACTCCCGCCCACAGCGTCAGCAGCAGGGTCGGGGCGAACTGCAGGGCGACCGCCACGCCCAGCGCGGCCGGGCTGCCGCCGGAGAGTTCCAGCACCAGCCAGTCCTGCGCCGCGCGCTGCATCCACGTGCCGGTCAGCGAAACGACCTGGCCGGAGGCGTAGTAGCGGTAGTTGCGCTCCCGCAGCGAGCGGAACATGCCGCCGGATCGGTCCGATGTGGATGGCGATTCGTGGTTGGCCGGATCCTCGCCGGGGTCGGTTCCCGTGCGGGATGCGGATCGGTCAACCACGCTCGTGCGTACCGCCTCTCACCGGACTCCGGTCATCGGCCGGCCAACCGGTCGATGATCTCCGCCGCCTGGAACAGCACGCGGCGGTCTTCCTCGGACAGATCCGCGAGCTGCTGGTCCAGCCAGCGCTCCCGGATCGAGACCTCTTCGTCTATGCGGGCCTGACCGGCCTCGGTCAGCTCCACGATGGCCTGCCGGCCGTCGGTGGGGTGCGCCCGACGAGCGACCAGCCCGGCGTCTTCCAGGGCGGAGATCACCCTGGTCATCGACGGCGGCTGGACACCTTCCCTGGCCGCCAGCTCGCCCGGCGTCAACGCGCCGGCCTTGTGCAGACAGGACAGCGCCGACAGCTGGGACAGCGTGATCTTCGAGTCGGCGCTCTGCGCGCGCAGCCGCCGGTTCAGGCGAACGACCGCGAGCCGCAGCCGACTCGCCAGGGTGCGCTCGCGCTCCGCGATATCGGACACGTCGTTAGTCTACCAAACTATCTCGGGGAATCGGACAAACTGATCAGTCCTGATCAGTGGCCGTCCACCATAGCCAGCCGCCAACCCCGCACCCGGAATCGCAACCCAATCGACGCACTACTCCGATCGGCCCAAACATCCGTTCCGTCCGGTCAGGCCCCGTGCGCACTTTGTGCTGCTATGGCGACGCAAAACGCGCACGGCCGATCAGCTGCGGAAACGCCGCGCCGGGCGGGCGGATCAGATGCCGAAGATCGCGTGCAGCGGGCCGGAGCAGAAGTAGAGCACGAACGCCGCCGACACGACCCACATCAGCGGGTGCACGGTGCGGACGCGGCCGGTGAACACCCGCAGCAGCACGTAGCTGATGAAGCCCGCGCCGATGCCGTTGGCGATCGAGTACGTGAACGGCATGACCACGATCGTCAGGTACGCGGGCAGCGCGATGCTGAAGTCCGACAGGTCGATCTGCCGGATCTGGGTGAGCATCATCGCCCCGACCACCACCAGCGCCGGAGCCGCCGCCTCCACCGGGATGATCTGGTAGAGCGGGGTGAAGAACATCGCCGCCAGGAACAGCACACCGGTGATCACGTTCGCCAGCCCGGTGCGCGCCCCCTCCGCGATGCCGGACGCGGACTCCACGAACACGGTGTTGGAGCTCGCCGAACCCAACCCGCCGGCGACCGCGCCGACGCCCTCGACGGCCAGCGCCTTGCCGATGCCCGGCAGGTTGCCGTCCTTGTCGGTCAGCGAGCCCTCCTTGCCGAGCCCGGTCATGGTGCCCATGGCGTCGAAGAAGTTCGCCAGCACCAGCGTGAACACCAGCATCGCGGCGGCCAGCGCCGGCAGCCGCGTCCAGGCGCCGAAGGAGATGTCGCCGACCAGCGACAGGTCGGGCAGGCCGATGATCTGTTCCGGCACCGCCGGGTAGCCGAGGTTCCAGCCGTAGGCGTTGACGCCCTTGGACGGGCCCGCGTGGAAGACCGACTCGATGATGATCGACAGCACCGTGGTGACGGCCACGCTGATCAGGATCGCGCCCCGCACCTTGCGCGCCACCAGCACCGAGGTGAGCACCAGCCCGAACACGAACACCGCGGTCGGCCACGAAGCGATCGACCCCTCGATGCCCAGCCCGACCGGCACGGTCGTGTTGGCGGCGTCCGGCAGGCGCCGCACGAACCCGGCGTCGACCAGGCCGACGAAGGTGATGAACACGCCGACGCCGACGGCGATCGCGGCCTTGAGCTCGGGCGGCACCGCGTTGAACACCGCGGTCCGGAACCCGGTGGCGACCAGGATCAGGATGATGATGCCGTCCACCACCACCAGGCCCATCGCCTCGGGCCAGGTGACCTGCGGCGCGATGGTCACGGCCAGCAGCGTGTTGATGCCGAGCCCGGCGGCGATCGCGAACGGGTAGTTGGCGATCAGTCCGAACAGGATCGTCATCACGCCCGCGACCAGCGCGGTGGTCGCCGCGACCTGCGAAACCGGCAGGATGTTGCCAAGCACGTCGCGCTTGGCCCCGGCGTCGTCGGCGGAGTAGCTGCCGAGGATCAGCGGGTTCAGCACGATGATGTAGGCGACCGTGACGAACGTGACCACGCCGCCGCGAACTTCCCGCCCGACGCTGGACCCGCGGTCGGTGATCTTGAAATACCGGTCCAGCAGCGACTTCTTGGAAACGTCTCGATCCACCATCAGTACTTCCCGATCACCGCGCCTGCGCGCGCGTTCATTACCGGGAGTAGCCTGCCTGACGTGGCACAGGACAGCGAATCCACCCCCTCGGCGCCGGGTCACCGGCCGGTCCCGCCGCTGCCGCGGAGGCTGGCGGACCCCACTCCGGTGGTGCTGTTCGGCACGGCCCTGTGGTTCGTCGGTGTGGTCCTGTTCGGCATCCGCGACTGGGCCGGCATCCAGTTCTGGACCTGCCTGGCCGGCGGCGTGCTCGGCATCATCGGCTACGGCGTGTTCCGCTGGCAGCGCTCGGCGGCGCGCCGCGGTTCCCGGGGCGCGTGGAAGGGCCTGTCCGGACTCGACGGCTGAGCCTGCTTGATTTCTGATCCAAACGATCCCGCGAGCAGTTAGTCTGCACAGTCGACATCAAGTTCCGATGCCCTAACGCGGGAGCGCAGCACCAGTGCCCAAGCTCGACGTCGACCGACTCGAATTCGCGATCCTGGCCGAACGCGCCGATCTCAGCCGGATCCCGATGATCGCGTCGTACAGCAACTACGGGACGACCGTCAAAGACATGCCGCGCGAATTCGAGGCGGCGGAGCAGCGGGTCCGCGACCGCGGCCTGATCAGCCCGAGCGGCGTGAACGACCGGGTCATGGAGCTGATCGGCATCTACGCGCACGTGACGGTCGAGTACGACCTGCGGTTCTCCTCGAAGAAGGGCACCGAACTGCGCGCGGCGGTGTCGAAGGCGACCAAGACGGCGGTGCGCACGGTCGTCGACGGCGACCGGATCATCCTGGAGCCGGTGCACCCGAACGACCTGATCCCGTCGCTGGTGTCGGTGCTCCCGGAACACCCGCCGGCCCGCATCCGACCGGCGCTGAGCGTCGACCTTGCGGAGATGCGCGCGGCCATGACGGAGGTGCGCCGGCGAGGAGACGACGACCCGCAGGCGATCGAGCAGAGCCTGCGAGCGCGCGGCGTGAACGTGGCGAGCTTCCGGAAGATGACGCAGCTGCTGGAGGGTCCGAGGCTGGGGCTCGGCGAAGCGGGCGTCACGATCTGGGACGACCGCCGCCGCGAGCGCCGGGGAGACCAGACGCTGCGGATCATCGACCTGCAGCAAGGCCGGACGGCGGTCTACAACAGCGGAACCCAGCGGATGTTCGCGGGGGCGGACATGAGCACGTTCACCAGGGTGCTCGGGGAGCTGGCGACGAAGACCCAGCGCGAAGCGGCCTGGTAGCGACCAACGTCACTCCGCCAAAAGGACCAATCCGGCAACGAGTTGGGAACCGATCTAAGCCAAGGATCGTCACACCTGTGCACGAACGGGCAAAGACCTGGCAAGCTAAGCGCGACGTGTACCTGATTCAGGGGACAAAGGGGGTAGTGAGAGGTGTCATTCTTCGACGGGATCGTCACGACGGCGCAGAAGGCTGTGCGGCAGGCGACGGTCCACACCGCGATCAACTCGGGCGGCTCTGCGCAGGCAGCGTCGTTCACTGTCGACATCGAGCAGATTCCGGGCTTGATCACCGAGTACGAGAAGGCCCAGGACAAGCTTGACGAGATCCTCATGGCAGCACAGCAGCTGCAGAAGATCGCGCCTCCTGGCGACGATGAGGTCAGCCAGCGGCTGTCGGATTCACTTGGGGAAATGGCCGGCGAGAACGAGGGCTGCCTCTCCTGGGCCGTCAACGATGCTCGTGCTCGCATCCAGACGCAGATCGACCAGTTGAAGGCTGCACAGGGCGGCTACCAGAACACCGACGAAGACGCTTCGATCCGCCAGGTTTAAGGAAGATCTAACGTGCTACGCCGCGCAACGTTGACCGCTGTGTCGCTACTCGCCGTCCTTGGAGTATCGGCGTGTTCGCCCGGGTCTACGACACCGCCGAAGACGACCCCAACCGAGTCGGCCACCACCACTTCCTCCTCTGTGCCAAAGGTCGAGAACCCGAAGAACCTCAAAGCGATCACTGATGCGTGTCAACTGCTGACCGAAGCTCAGGTCGCGCAGCTCGGTGGCGATGCAGGCGCGAAGCCGCCAGAGGAGAGCAAGTCCAAGTACGACGAGTCGCAGTGCAAGTGGCGTAACGATGCCTTCACGGCCTACGCCGCGATCAACACGAAGGCCGGCGGCCTGGCGAAGATCATGGACGCTGCCGGATCGAGCGACAACTTCAAGGAGACTCAGGTCGGCGGCTACCAAGGAGCACGCGTCGATGAGCAGAGCAATCTCTGCCGGATTGAGCTCGCCATCGCCGATGACCAGTCTCTCGAGGTCAACTACTTCAAGAACGCCGGCGGCACGCCCGAAATGAACGACCCTTGCGGCTACGCCGAGAAGATCACCAGCGAAGCCCTGAAGAACATCCCGGACGCCTGATCGCGCCCGCGTAGATCACGACCATTACTAACGAGGGGGTGTAACCATGGTTTTACCGATCCTGGTTGGCGGCTACCTGCTCACGCGTGATTCTGACCGTGGCAACACGGACGAGATCATGCAGAAGGTCGGGTTCAACCACCCGGAGAAGTACAAGCAGATCCACGAGGGCAAGGGCACCACGGACATGACCGGTGCCGTGACCTCGTGGCAGAAGGACATCGGGGGCCAGTTCGACGAGGTCTCCTCGATCCTCGACGCTGCGAACAAGAAGGCCAACCTGGCTTGGACCGGTCAGGCGGCTGAAGCGCACGGTTCGTCGCTCCAGCCCATGTCCCAGTTCATCCAGGACGCCAAGGGCGTCTCTGACTCCGTCGCCAACTCTGCTGAGCAGCAGGTTCAGAACTTCGGCAACGTCAAGAACAGCATGCCCGAGCCTGTGAAGGTCGACGCGACCGACAACATGCTCGAGAAGGGCGGCGCTTGGCTGGTCGGGGGCGAGACGGACCTGCAGAAGCAGGAGCGCGAGGCCACTGAGAAGGCTCAGGAAGCCAAGCAGCACTACGACAACTACAGCAACAGCACCCGGGACGTCTCGCAGAACCTCGCCTTCTACCCGAAGGCGCCGGAGATGGCGTACGACCAGGGTTCTGGTAGCACCGGGACGAACCCGACCGTTGGCAGCATCCCGAACGGTTCCGGGATTCCCGGCGGCGGCGGTCCTGGTGGCGGCGGTGGCGGTGGCAGCTGGGGCGGCAACATCGGTGGCGGCGGTTCAGGCAGCACCGGTGGCCCTGGCGGCGGCTACACGACTCCGGCGCAGAGCGGGTCGCAGTGGTCGACTCCGCCTGGTACCGGCGGCGGCACCGGCTTGCCCGTTAACCCCGGTCCCAACGTCACTACGGGCCCGAACACCGGCGGTGCCGGCTTCGGCATGATGCCGCCCGGCGGTGGCTCTGGCGGCGCTGGTGCTGGTGGCGGTCGTGGGCTCGGCGCCGGCGGTGCCGGCGGTGCTGGTCGCGGCGCGGGCATGGGTGCCGGCGGGCGCGCTGGCCTCGGCGGTCTCGGTGGCGGCTCTGGCTCCGGTGCTGGTGCCGGTGGCGCTGCTGGTGCGGCCGGTCGTGGTGGCGCCGGCGGCATGGGCGCTGGTGGTGCTGGTCGTGGCCAGGGCAAGCAGGGCGAGGAAGACCAGGAGCACGAGAACAAGTACTGGGTCGACACGGACGAGGCCTGGGACGAGCTGGGCCTGCCCAAGGTCGCCCCGCCGGTCTTCGGCGAGTGACCAACACCCGCTGAAGTCGACCGAAGCAAACTGGCCGCGCACCGATTCCGGTGCGCGGCCAGCGCTTTTAGGTGCTACCGCACGGCGAAGATCGGCATCGGAGTGGCGCCGGAGTTCATGTAGGCGCCGTAAACCACGCCTTCACTCCAATGCAGGTTGTAGTTGTCTATCAGCGTGCTCGGATTCGGGAACAGTCCGCTGATCGGTTTGGGACTGCCACCGCCGAGCGGGATCTCGAACACCTGGGACGGGTTCTCGTAGGTGTGCTGGTTGATCGCGAGCACGCTGCGGTCCGTGACGGCGAATGGCATGCCGCTGACCTTCGGCCCGAGCTCCGCATCCCAGCGTTGCCGGCCGGTCTTCAGATCGATAGCGACGATCTTGTTGCTGTCGCGGTACTCGCTGACGGCCTTGCTCGTCGTCGGCGCGATGAACAACCCATCTGCGATGAAAGCGCGATACCTCTTGCGTGCGCTGTTGTCGACCTCGTCGTTGATGGGCGCGATGTTCAGCCGTCCTGCGGGAACGGCTTCCGGAATGGTGGTCACCTGGCGTCCCGCCTCGTCGAAGACGAGCAGCGTTCGCGGGGCCTGGATGTCGTCGCTCGTCGCGATCTCGACGATCGGCGGATCGGCGGAGATCACCCCGACCGGACTCTGCGATTCGTACGTCGCTCGCCCGCGCTCCGCGCCGCTCGCCGGGTCCAGCAGGACGAGTTCCTGGGCGGCGCCGTCGGTCGTGCAGTCGAGCGGGACTGCCACAGTCCGCTCGCTGACCACCGGACCCAGCACCCGGCAGCCCCGGCGGGCTTCCTGATCATGGCGCCAGATCTCGTTACCGCTGGTCAGGCTCATTCCGAACACGGTGTCGTGCAACGCGAAGACCACCGCGTCGCCGACGATCTCGGGGTCGGTGAAGTTCGTGGTGCCCCGGTTCTCGACGACCGGCATGTCGAACTGCCGCTTGACCGCACCGGTCTTGACATCGACGACGGCGATCGTCGAGCAGCCGGTGCCGCCGTAAGTGTCCTTCTTGTACGGGCCGTAGGCGATCACGCCGAGGCCGTTCTTCACCTCGTGGCTCATCCCGCAGAACCGGCTCAGCTTGGCATCGTCCCCTGCCCGCAGCGGCGGTTCCATGTCCCAGGCGTCTTCACCGGAGTCGGCGTGGAATGCGTCGAGCCAGTCTTCGTGCATCACCGCGACGATGCCGTCGGAAGCCCAGCTGTTGAACGGCTTCTCGTCCATCGTCGGTGTCTCTTTCCAGAGCAACGTCGCCAACGGCCGCTGGTCCTCATCCCTCGGGCCGTACGCGGCGCGCAACGCGAGCCATCCGGTTACGCCGCCACCGACCAGGACGACGACGAGCCCGATGATCAGGAACGGCACCCATGCGCGGCGCTTCTTGGGCGGCATCGGGGCCGGGTACTGCGGCGGGTAGGGCTGCTGTGGATAGGGCTGCTGGCCCTGGTTTCCCGGCCAGCCTTGATGAGTCACTTGAACATGCTCCCCTCGGCATGAACGCGCTCTCGCAGAACGCGGAACGCTCCCCCAACGGCCCGCGATCAGGCCAGACGGAATTATGCCCGACCCGCGATGCCTGAAATGCGGCCTTCAGCGGAACGTCACAGGCCGCACACCATTCGTCCACTTCGGACTTCGGCGGCACAGGAGGAGCAGGTGGGGCGGTTGTCTCGGGCGGTCACGTCTTCTGGCGCTGTCATCACGCCGCAGAGCGCGATCAGTTCTCGGCCCTCGCGGCGCGGGTCTTCGACTGGGATCACGTGGTTCTGGTAGCCGAATGCCGCCCAATAGCCAGCTCTGGGCTCATCGGAGCCGTTCTCGGTCGATCTCGGCATCTCGTTCTCCTTGAGCCGCGGGGTTTGGTCGGTGACCGGGCGCGTGGGGCGGGGGGCGAGTCGCGCCCGGTCACCGGGGTGGGCCGGTGCGGTTGGGGGTCGGGGAG
>NZ_JBFAKG010000087.1:0-41827 GCF_040655595.1 Saccharopolyspora sp. NPDC050389 | reverse complement strand
GCTCATCGGGCACCAACCGTCGCGACAACTCATCAACCACGAACCAAGATCATGCCCGCAAACCCCACCAAGATCCAAACGAGACACGCTCTTAGGCGCTGCACTTTGTTGCATCGATTGACAATCGTATGGCGGTCGGTGAAAATCCGAGCACGTGAACCCGTTGCCTCGACGTCGCTTGCTCCAACTGTCCACGGCGGCCGGGCTCGCCGTGTTCGGCGCGGCTGCCTGCAGCACTCCCCGGGAGGGACAGGGCGACGTTGCCGCGCAGCCACTCATTCCGCAGGTGACCGCGCCGCCACCGAACGGCGTTCTCGGCGTGAACTTCAACGGTGACCCGCACATCATGACCTTCGGCGAACTCAAGACCGCCGAAGCGACGTGGCTGCGCGGCTTTTTCGCCATGCCCGACGCGGACAAGGGCGAACCGGCCGATGCCCCCGCGATCAGCACCCTGCTGCAGGCCGGCGCGCACGGCTACGGAACCGTGTTGTCGCTGAAGTTCCCCTACTTCCCGGAACGCGAAAAGCCGTTGCCGCGCCCCGGCACCGATGCGATGAACGCCGAACTCAACCGGCTGGACAAGGTGCTGCCTGCGGTGCTGAACGAGGTCGATATCCTGGTGATCGGCAACGAGCCGTTCATCGAATGCCCGCACGATGACTGGAACAACGGGGCCATCAACGCCTTCTACGAGGCCGTCGCCGACCACGTCATCAAGTATCGTGCTGCGCATTTTCCGGACAAGTGCAAGACAAGGCTGTACATGGGCTCGCTCAACCACCTCGATGATCCCGAGTGGACGGGTGAGGGAACCGAGCGCTGGATGGCCTATGTCCGCAACACCCCGGAAATCGAGGGCACTGACATCCACCCGCACGTCGCGGACCTCAACGGCGCCGATGCATACCTCGCCTACATCCTGCCCCGGCTGGGTCCGAACAAGAAGTTCCTCGCCACCGAGTTCTCCCTCGTTCAGCTCTGGCAGAAGCATCTCACCGACCGGGTGTCCCGCGAGTACGCCAACAAGTACGACATCCCGCCGGACACCCGAGTGTGGCAGGTCATCAAGAACGCGCTCGACAAGCCGTTCCCGCAGGAACGGTGGTACGACTTCCTGCGCACCAGCCCGTGGTTCGAGAACAACAAGAACTTCCTGCACGACCAGACGCAGAAGTTCCGGGCCACCGGCAAGCTCGCCGTGGCCACCTACGGGGTCGGCCAGGACGCCGCCATGTCGGACAGCTTCGGCCCGGACAAGAAGCCGTGGCTGCTGAACAGCCTGTTCGCCTCGCGCACGGTGCAACCCCTCCCCGACGGCACACCCGCTCCCAACTACGCCTGGCTCGACGAGTTCAAGTCCCTGCAGCATCGGTGACTCCTACGCTGAGGGCGGAAAGGTGCGCTACCGCACGACTTTCCACCCACCGGCAATGTGGACGACGTGGTCGCCCCGCCGGTTGAAAACGCAGCACTCGCGCGTGACCAACATCGACGACATGCTGGTTCTGACGGTGTTCTTCGGGCAGGGACGCGAGAACCGAGCCGCCGCCGCGCGGGTGGCGATCGGCCCGCACCTGGGGTTCGGCGCGATCTTGGCAGCCTCGGCGTTCGGCGCGCTGGGCGTGTAGCCCTCGGGCACGTTCAGGTCGGCGATGCCGACTCGGGAACAAGCCGATTTCCTCGTGCTCGCGGGAAAAACCCGGTTCGGCGCCGGTGTCCGGGTAGCAGCCGCAGTGCCACGATGAAGACATGCTCGTCGCATGGTGAAGCCCTACTTCTGCCATGGCATGGGAATTCGACTTCAGCCAGGGCCCCCGGGGAGGTAACGATGCGGAATCGGACGCAACCCGGTCGAGGTCCACCGCGTCCTAGGCGTCGATTTTCAAACGCCTGGAACGGAGCCCAGCAACGTGACCGTCCTCTACCGGATCTCCATCGACGACAAGACCGACGCCACCGTGCGCGGTCGCTTCCACATGATCAACCCCGATGCGGGGATCCTCCCGGGAGAAGACGACGACCTCCTCCCGCTGGAAATCATGATCGACGCGTGGCGGCGAATGAAGCACGGGAGCTTCTTCGTCGGCGACGGGCTCGGGGACGACCGACTGCCCATGCCCTTCGAGCAGGCGGCCACGATCGCCGACGAGCACGAGCTGAGGGACGCCTTCGAGAAGGAGCTCGACGACGGGGCGGAACCGGACGAATACCTATTCGACCGGTTCGACGAGATCATCGAGTCCGCCGAACTGAGCGAACCGCAGAACATGCCTCCCTTCTGGGACGCCGCCGGCTTCTGGGACGCCGCCACCGACGACGATTTCCCGGAAGACATCGACGCCTACCCGTACATCGAGTTCACTTTCACCGCTCGCGACGCCCGATACGTCGCGCACCTGGCGCGCGGCACGCACTGGGCGACGGCGCAGTACTGCGACTAATGCTGGGCAAGGCACGCACCCCAGTCCGGGGATTCTGAGAAGCGAAACGCGAGTTCCGGCGGCGCCCTGCATCCAGTGAGAGCCATCCCGATCTGCGTCCAGTCGAGTCGTCGGTGCGCGGCTGCGGGAGTGTTGTCACGTCGCCGCGGTTGCGGGCGCAACGAGTGCGGACGCTGCGTTCTTGCCGCCGTCGTTCTTCCCGCGGTGCTGACCGGGTATCACTTCGGTGCGCCAGTATCGGGCCTAGACTGCGCGGCGTGCCTCGCCTCATCCATCTCAACGGTCCTCCTGGCATTGGCAAGTCGACGCTTGCGCAGCGTTATGTGGACGATCACGCGGGTGTGCTCAACCTGGATATCGATCAGCTGAGGAGATTGATCGGTGGTTGGCGTGATCGGTTCGCGGAGACGGGGGCGATCGTGCGGCCGATTGCCCTGAGCATGGCTGGAACGCACCTGCGTGCCGGGCACGATGTTGTGATGCCGCAGCTTTTGTACCGGTTGAGCGAGATTGAACGCTTCGAGGCCGTCGCGTACGACAACGGCGCCGAGTTCCGCGAGATCGTGTTGATGGACACCAAGGAGCGATCCGTGGAGCGCTTCATGCGTCGTGGTGAGGATGACGATCTTCCCTGGCACCAGCAGGTGAAGGAGATCGTGGCGCGAGAAGGGGGATTCTCACGCCTCTCGGAAATGCACGACCAGCTCATCGAGGTGGTCCAACTGAGACCGGCGGCGACCGTAGTAGCGAGTGAGGCAGGTGCGGTTCAGCGGACGTACGAGGACCTGATCAAGGCTCTCGAGGTCAAGCCCTGAGCGGAAGCCTGCGACCGCCGAAAGCTCATCCATGCAGTTCAAGCGGTATGTGAGCACTCGCGAAGGACGTCGCCGAGCCGGTCGGCTTGACCTTGCCCTCAGGGGCAAGGTTTAGCGTTGCTCGAGGTGAGGGGCATGCAAATAAGCGAGCTGGCACACCGGGCGGGCGTGACGACCAAAGCGGTGCGCTACTACGAATCGCTGGGATTGATCAGGCCCGAGCGGCTGCCCAACGGCTACCGCGACTACGGCGAGCAGGACGTACGACTCACGCAGGAGATCCGGGCACTCAGCAGCCTCGGCATCCCCGTGGAACGCACCCGGCCGTTCCTGGACTGCCTCGCGGCCGGCCGTCGACACGCCGACGACTGCCCGGCCTCGCTGGCCGGGTACCGGGACGCCATCAACGAGCTCACGCGGCGGATTGAGGGACTCACCGCCCGCCGGGCAGCGCTGATCGGGCACCTCCGGGAAGCTGCCCACCGCAACAGTCGCGTCTCACCGGCCAATGAGGGAGAAGACTTCATGACCGACTACGAGAGCCTGCCCGCCGACCTGCCGGTCCCCGAGGACGACGGCGCGGCCGCTCATCTGCCCGGCACGAAGGCGCCGCACCTGGAATTCCCGGGTACCGGCGGCGCGACGATCCGCCTCGACGCGCTCGGCGCGGGCCGGACGGTGATGTACATCTACCCGCTCACCGGCCGCCCGGGCACCGACCTGCCCGACGGCTGGGACTCGATCCCCGGAGCGCGCGGCTGCACGCCCGAGGCGTGCGGCTTCCGCGACCACTACCAGGACCTGCTCACCGCCGGCGTGGCCGGCGTGTTCGGCCTGTCAAGCCAGGACACCGACTATCAGCGCGAGGTCGTCGAGCGGCTCCACCTGCCGTTCCAAATGCTCTCCGACCCCACGTGGAGCCTTGCCGACGCGCTCAACCTGCCCACGTTCGAGGCCAGCGGGCTGACGCTGTACAAGCGGCTGACCCTGATCATCCGCGACGGCGCGATCGAGCACGTCTTCTATCCGATCTTCCCGCCGAGCGAGCACGCCGACCAGGTCCTGACCTGGCTGCAGGACAACCCTCTGTAAACGTCAGCATTCAGCGCCGCTGCCGCTGAGTGCGAGCCGGCGGGCAACTTCGGCAATCGCCTCCGCGGGCAGGGGAAATACCTGTCAGGCGACGCCGCGCACGCGGGTTACGAGCACGCCCGCGAACAGGGTGGCCACCGCCGATGCGGTGAACAGCCCGGCATAGCCGCCGAGGTGGGCCAGGACCGGCGTGGCGAGCGCCGGGGCGACGACCTGGGGCAGCGAGTTCGCGATGTTCACCACGCCGAGATCCTTGGCGCGGTCGGCGGCGGCCGGCAGCACCTGCGTCAGCAGGGCCAGCGCCACCGCCCAGTAGATCCCGAAACCCAGCCCGAGCAGCGGAGCGGCGCACAGCGCCAAGATCCACGTCGGCCACGCGGCCAGCAGCAGCGCGGCCAGCGCCATCAGCGCGCACGAGGTCAGGATGTAGGGCTTGCGCCGCCCCGTGCGGTCCGACAGCGCTCCCGCGACGACCCCGCCGACGGTGAGCGCGGCACCGTAGAGGCCCATCAGGATCAGCAGACCCGTCTCCGGATCGGGGTGGCGCACGGCGTCGCCTAGGAAGAACAGCAGGTAGAGCGTGCCGAAGGCATTGCCCAGGTTGATCAGGAAGTGGCAGCCCCAGCCCCACGCGAAGTCGGGATACCTGCGCGGCGACACCCGAAGCCGCCGCGCTGCGGCGGCCAGCCCGCCTGCGGGCTTCGTCGGCAGCGTGGCGTCCGGGGTGCGCAGCACGAACGCCGCTGCCGCGAGAACGACTAGTGCTGCGCACGCGAGATAGCCACCGGCGAGCCCAGTGATCAGCACCGTCACCACCAGCGTGCCTGCGACGGTGCCCAGCATCTGGCTGATACCAACGAGTCCGCCGATCCGTGCCCGCTGCGCCACCGGAACTCGGTCCGGCAGCGCCGTCGCCAGGCTCGCAAGCATCGCGTTGAGCCCGGCCTGCACCAGGCACCACCCGACCGTCATGGTCACCACGTCGCCCGCCGCGGCGAGGACAGCCAGTCCCGCCGCTCCCACGAGCGCGCCGCCGAGCGTCCACGGGTGCCGGCGGCCGAACCGCGAGGTGGTGCGGTCGGAGAGCATGCCCGCCAGCGGGTTGGCCACCACCGACACCGCCGCGCCGATTCCGGTGACCGCGCCGAAGACGACCTCCTTGTCCGCGCCGGCGAGCAGTTCCGCCTGCCGGGGCAGCAGGACCTGGATCGGCGCGTAGAACGCCAGCCACAGCCCGAGGTTGGCCAGGAAGAGCAACGTCGTCCACCCGGCGCGGACCGGGGTCCGGGGCTCGGCGAGTGCGGTCATCTCGACCGCTTGATCACGTCGCGGTACCAGGCGAACGAGTCCTTCGGGGTGCGCACGAGCGTGTCGTAGTCGACGTGCACCAGGCCGAACCGCGGCGCGTACCCCTTGGACCACTCGAAGTTGTCCAGGAGCGACCAGACGAAGTAGCCGCGCACGTCCGCACCGGCGTCCATGGCCTCCCGCACGGCGGTGAGGTGACCGGTGAGGTAGTCGATGCGGTCGGAGTCGTGGATTTCGTCGAAGCTGCAACCGTTTTCGGTGATGTGTACCGGCGGCATCTCCGGGTAGCGCTCATGGAGCAGGATCAGCAGCTCACGCAGTCCGTCCGGGACGACCGGCGATCCGTTGGTAGTCATCGGGTGGCCCTCGACCTGGGCGAGCTCGAAGGGCAGCGGGCCCGGGGACCGCGGTGCGCGGACGGCCATCGGCTCGTAGTAGTTGACGCCGTAGAAGTCCAGCGGCGCGGCGATTGTCGGCAGGTCGTCGGCGAAGCCGTCGGGCAGCCGGTCATGCAGCACCTCGGGGTAGCTGCCGAGCAGAATAGGATCTGCGAACAAGCGGTTGATCAACGCGTCCAGAAACGACACGGGTTCCGGGTCTTCACCCCAGATCGGGCTGTGGTTGTTCGCGGTTCCCACTGCTCGCGCGCCCGCCGCGCGCAACGCCGTCACAGCCAGGCCGTGCGCCAGGAGCTGGTGGTGCGCGGTTGGAATCGCGTCGAGCAGCAGTGCCTTGCCCGGCGCGTACTCGCCGATGCCGTAGCCGAAGATCGACATGACCATCGGCTCGTTGAGCGGGATCCACATCTTCACCCGGTCCGCGAAGCGCTCGCCGACGATCGCGGCGTACTCGGCGAACCGCTCGGCGGTCTCGCGGCTGAGCCATCCACCCCGGTCCTCCAGCGCCTGCGGGGTGTCCCAGTGGTAGACCGTGGCGACCGGATCGATGCCTGCTTCGCAGAGCGCGTCGAGCAGGCGGTCGTAGAACGCGATCCCCTCGGGGTTCACCGGACCGCGACCGTCGGGCTGGATGCGTGGCCAGGCCAGCGAGAACCGGTAGGCGTCCACGCCCAGGGCGGACATCAGCGCGACGTCCTCGGGATAGCGGTGGTAGTGGTCGGTGCTGACGTCGGCGTGCTCGCCGCGCGCGATCTTGCCGGGAGTAGCGGTGAAGGTGTCCCAGATCGAACGCCCCCGGCCGCCTTCCCCGGTGGCGCCTTCGATCTGGAACGCCGCGGTGGACACGCCCCAGACGAAGTCGGAGGGCAAGTGCGGGACCAGCATCTCGATCACTCCCCAAAACATGAATTTTATTCGTAATATAGTGCCGATCGGTCACTCGCGGAAGGGACGATCCGGAGTCTCTTGTTCAGGCGCCGCGAGGTGGCAAGGTTCGATGCCAAGCTCGGAAAGCACGAAGGTCATCAGCTACCACCACGGCGACCTGCGGCGCGCGATCGTCGACGCGGCGGCCGAGGCGGCCTTGCCCTCGTGCGATTGCGCGACTCCCCAGCCGCTTGCAGCGCACACGTCACTCCCCGCACGCAGTTCCCGCACGCTATGGGATCGAGGGCGGATCTCCTGCAACACCGCTACGTCTGCGGGGAGGATGGGAGCACGGCGCGGCCTTCTGGGAGGTAGGTGTCGGGGGTGCGGTGGACGTGATCAGCATCGGTGCTCGGCGGCGGAGGCCGGCACGGCCCAGGGTGCGCGCGTGCTAGCTCCGGAGCGACCGAGAGCTCCTCGGAGTTGTGTTCGCACCGTGGTTCGCATCCCGTTCCCCTTCTCCCGCACACCTTTTCCGGAGGTGTTGACGTCTCGGCAGCACTCGCCCATCGGATCTGCCCGATCGGCGAAATCCGTCTGCACCAGCTGAAGGAAGATCAACGGGAGAGGAGCCGATAGCCATGCCGAGCTTCGAGAACCTCCTGATACTGACGATCATCGCCGTCCTGGCACCCCTGCTGCTCGGGCTGGTGCCCAGGCTGCGGATCCCGTCGGTGGTGCTGGAAATCGTGGCCGGGGTCATCGTGGGGCCATCCGTGTTGGGGCTGGTGCGCGTGGACTCGGCGGTGCAGGTCGTCGCGTTGCTGGGACTGGCGTTCCTCCTGTTCCTCGCGGGACTGGAAGTCGATCTGAACCGCCTGCGTGGTTCGCTGCTGCGGCTGGCGCTCCTCGGGTACGTGGTCAGCCTGGCGGTCGGTCTGCTGGCCGGATTCTCCTTCGGTGCCGCGGGCTGGGTGCTCGATCCCCTGCTGATCGCGGTGGCGTTGTCCGCGACGTCGCTCGGCCTGGTCGTCCCCGTTCTCAAGGACGCCGGCCGGGAGGAGGAGGCCATGGGACAGACCACGATCGCGGCGTCGTCGGTTGCCGATTTCGCTGCTGTGGTCCTGCTGTCACTGTTGTTCTCGGTGTCTGGTGGCAGTGCCGGAGGCCGTGTCGTGTCCCTGATCGTGTTCGTCGCTTTCGTGGCCGCCATCGGGATCGCAGTGGCGCTGGCAGGGAGATCCATGCGCCTGGGGGATCTCTTCCTGCGGTTGCAGGACACCACTGCGGAGATCCGGGTTCGCGCAGCAGTCGTGCTGCTCGTCGCCTTCGTCGTGCTCGCCGAGGGTTTCGGTCTCGAAAGCATCCTGGGAGCGTTCCTCGCCGGAGCGGTCGTAGGCGTCATCGACCGCGACTCGACCACGCATCCGCATTTCCGAACCAAACTGGACGCCATCGGGTACGGCTTCCTGATTCCGGTCTTCTTCGTCGCCAGCGGTGTGCAACTCGATCTCAGCGGGCTGCTGGAAGCACCGTCCGCGCTGCTGCGAGTCCCGCTCTTCCTGCTCGCGCTGCTGCTGGTCCGCGGGATTCCCGCACTGCTCTACAAGCGCTCCCTCGGAACACGCTCCTCGCTCGCGGCCGGGCTGCTGCAGGCCACCTCACTTCCGTTCCTGGTCGCCGCATCACAGATCGGCGTCGCCATCGGCCTGATGACCCCGGTAACCGCAGCGGCACTGGTCTGCGCGGGCCTGCTCTCGGTACTGCTGTTCCCAGCCGCTGCTCTCGCCCTGCTTCGCGGGCCTCGGTCCACAACAGCCGCCGAAGGCCGGCATCGTCGTCACCGAGGAGGAGCCGCGGAAGCGACGTAGCAGCCCGCGAGGCCGCCACTGACACCCAGCTCGACTTCTGAGCTCCGACCGAGGTTCTTCACTCGCAGCCAACCGGTTTTCGCCGGTCGAGTCCCATCGGCCTCAACGCGGGCCTTCCGAGCTACCCGATGGTTACGTAGGTCCCTAGCTGCCGACTCCCGACCGCACGGATGCTGAATCCAGCCTGGGGTTCTGATGCGGGAGACGGGCTTCCTCACGTGCGGCGGGGCGGAGGAACTTCGCCGTGGCCCCAGGAACACCCGTTCGGGATTCCGGAGGTCATCATGGCGGAGGCAGTTGCGAGGAAGCACCTCGAAGACTTCAGTTCGCTCCTCGATCTGGCCGAGAGGCGGAGTTCTACGGTGATGTTCGAGGGGTACGTCGCCGAGGACAAGAACGTTCCGGGGAACCTGCTGATCGTGCAGTCCCCGAACGTCGTGTACTCCGTGGCGAAATCGGACGTCGTCGAACGCGAGAACATCGACGCGAAACGGGTCCGGGCTTGGGTGCGTCCCGGTGTGCGCGCGTACCGCATCAGCCCGTTCACGGTCGGGGAGGTCACCGCACCACTCGAGGTGGCGATGGAGTTCGTCGCGGCCCCGCCCACCGTGGAGTTGCCGGGAACGCCCGTGCGCGGGGATCCGTCGACACTGCACAGACCCCCACCGCAGGCGAATGCGCCGCTTTCCGCAGTAGGTGCGTACTACGAAGACGGGTGTGCGGGCGGGGACAACACCGCCTACGCCAACAACTGCGCGCACTTCCTCTCGAACGCGTTCATCCGTGCCGGGTACGCCGAGTTGTCGGTGGCGAACCCGCACATCCATGCCCGGTGCACACCAGGAAGAAGGCCTCTGCGGGCCAGGAACATGTGGAGCTGGCTCCAGGAGAAGGCGGTGCGCACGAGCACCACGCTGCAGCCCAACACCGGCTGGTGGGCGGTTTTCCAGCTCAAGGAATCGGCCTACTGGGGTGGGCACGTGGTCCTGCTGGACTCCGACACCTGGGCGTACTACGGCACCAGCTGGCACGACGACTGGGGACAGCACCTCTACCAGTGGTAGTGCCTTGTCCATGAACGTTGGCACGTAATCGATCTCGGTGGGTCGAGATTCCACCCTGGGGCCGGAATCCGGGGTTCATGCCGCGAGCACGTGTTGTTGACGAAGACCGATGCGGGTTTCATGCGGCGGTCGAGTGTCGAATGTAGACGTTCGTGGTCGCAGGCGAATACGGCGTTCCCGGGTTCCGCCCACGTCGGGACTCCGGTTCAGGCTTCGGTGTGCTCGCCGGCGAGGTCCTCTTCCTGCAGCAACGGGTTCCCCGCGGTTTCGCGCAAGGAGAAGGCCGCGATCAGCCCGATCACCGCGGCGACCATGAGGTACGGGCCGGGCACCAGTGTGCTGCCGGTGGCCGAGATCAGGACCGTCATCAGGTAGGGCACGGTGCCGGCGAACAGGGCGGCGGTGAGGTTGTACGCGATGGACAGGCCGCCCTGGCGGGTGCGGGTCGGGAAGATCTCGGCGGACCACACCGCGTAGGTGCCCAGGATCGCGGAGAGCACGACGCCGAGCGCGAGCCCGCCGATCCACGTTCCGATGAGGCCCGTGCCCATCAGCAGATAGGCCGGGGTCGCGAGGACGAACAGCGCGATGCCCGCGCCGAGCAGGACCGGACGCCTGCCGACGCGGTCGGACAGGCGGCCGAACACCGGGACGAGGACCAGCCCGACGAGGGAGATGACCGTGGACAGGAGCGCGGCGTTGCCGGCGGAGTGGCCCAGGTAGTCGGTCTCGTAGGTGACCAGGTAGGTGAGCACGGCGTAGAACGGCACGTGCATCATCGTCATCAGGCCGGCGGCCTGGAGCAGCTGCTTCTTGTTGTTGCGGAAGAGTTCCCGCACGGGGCTGCGGGGCACGTTGTCGGTCGCTTCGAGGGTGCGGTACTCGGGGGTGTCCTCGATCTTGTTGCGAACGACGAAACCGACGATGCCCAGCGGCGCGGCGATGAGGAACGGGATGCGCCAGCCCCACGAGGTGAGCTGCGCGTCCGAGAGGCCGACCGACAGCAGGAGGAACACGAACGACCCGGCGAGGAACCCCAGCAGCGAGCCGACCTCGAGCCAGCTGACGCCGAACCCGCGGCGGCGGCGCGGCGCGAACTCGGCGAGGAAGCTCGCGGCGCTGCCGAACTCGCCTCCTGCGGCGAAGCCCTGAAACAGCCGCAGGAAGACCAGCAGCAGCGGGGCCGCGATCCCGATTTTGGAGTAGTCCGGCAGCAGGCCGATGGCGAGCGTGGCGCCGGACATCATGAAGATGACGATCGACAGCGTGCGCTTGCGGCCGATCCGGTCTCCGAGCGGCCCGAACACCAGCGCTCCGACGGGACGGATCCCGAACGACACCGCGAAGACCCCGAACACGGCGAGGAGGCCGGCGGTGGCGTCGCCGGCGGGAAAGAAGACCGAGGCGATGGTGCTCGCGAGATAGGCGTACGCGGCCCAGTCGAACCAGTGCACGAAGACGCCGACCGCACCCGCGGCGACGCTCCGGCGCAGCGTCGCGGGATTGGCGATCGTCTCGGTGAGCTCCCTGGCCGGAGCGGATTCACGTGTGGTCATGGGCGGCCTCCTTGGACCGGATTTCGTGATGACGCTAGGAGCGGTCCACGGCATCTAACAAGAAGTAATAATCGAAGCAAGGCATCTAGAGGATCTATGCAGAAGCGCTGAGCTGGCCCGAAACGCGAACCTGACGAGGCCGAAACGGCAACTTCACCGCAGCCTGGGGCGGTCAGCCGACGGGTCCGCCGGTGAGGGCCTGTGGCGTGGTCAGCGCGCCGAGTTGCTCGTCGGTCAGCAGACGCCGTTCCCGCACCAGCTCCAGCGCGGGCCGGCCGGTGCGGTGCGCCTCCAGCGCGATGGTGCTCGCGGTTTCTTGACTTCCTCCCTGCCCTGATGGGCAGGGATTCCTACCGTGCCTGGCAGCGCGGGCTTCGCGCCGCCAGGTCACCTCGGTGGGTTCCTGCTTCACCGCGCTCAGCCCGAACTTGTTCGGGGCTTACATGCGCTCCACAGGCTGTCACCGCCAGTCCGGCGGCCTTGGCGACGTTGGCCGCCGCGTTGATGTCCCGGTCCAGCACCGCCCCGCATGCCTGGCACTGCCAGAAGCGGATGTGCAGCGGCTTGGGTCCGTCTTTGATGCCGCAGTTCGAGCACACCTGAGAAGTGGGTTCGAACCTGTCGATCCGAACCACCCTGCGCCCGTACAGTGCGGCCTTGTATTCCAGCATCGCTACGAATGCCGACCATCCGGCGTCGTGCACGGATTTGGCCAGGCGTGTACGCGCCAGTCCCGATACCGCCAGGTCTTCCACCGCGATCGCTTGGTTCTCGCGGATCAGCCGAGTGGAGAGCTGGTGGTGGAACTCGCGGCGCGCATCGGCTACCTGCGCGTGAGCGCGGGCGACCTTATCCCTGGCCTTGTCCCTATTGCGGCTGCCTTTGGTCTTGCGGGACGGGTTCTGCTGCGCCCGCTTGAGTTTCTTCTCCGCCTTCCGGAGAAACTTCGGCGCGGTGATCTTCGTACCGTCAGAAAGCACCGCGAAGTGCCCCAACCCCAAGTCAATCCCCACCCCGGGGGCATCGTCGGAGCCGATCGGTTCGGGGTTGATGTCGATCACGAATGACGCGAAATACCGCCCGGCGGCGTCCTTGATGACTGTGACGCTGGACGGTTCTGACGGCAAGACGCGGGACCACTTCACCGGAACGTCACCGATTTTCGGTAACCGCAGCTTGCCGCCCGGCGTGATCGACCAGCGCGCGTTGGCGGTGAACCGGACCGCTTGCCGCCGGTCGCGCCGGGTCTTGAACCGAGGCGCCCCTATCGCGCGGCCCCTGCGTGTGCCGCTGAGCGAGGCGAAGAAGTTCTTGAACGCGGCGTCGGCGTCCCGCAACGACTGTTGCAGCACGACCGCTGAAACCTCGCCTAGCCAGGCACGAACGGGATTCTGCTTAGCCTCGGTGATCAGCCTCCGAGACAACTCACCAGGCGTAGGAGTTTTCAAACCTGCTTCGTAGGCATCCCGACGCGCCCGGATGACGTCATTGAACACCACACGGGCACACCCGAACGCCTTCGCCAACGCAGTCTGCTGACCCGCCGTCGGATACAAGCGAAAGCTGTACCGAAGCTGCACACCATGATGATATTCCGCTGGTTTCGTGTCTGCTTGCGGGGATATTCATACCGGTCGCCACTGCTGTTTCATGCTCGGGCACGCTGATCTCGCCGAGCATGTCGTGCTCGGTGCGCGTCGGGGCGTGGGACATCGTTGTCCTTCCCGGAAAGGTACGGATTCAGAACGTGAGCGTGCTGCGGATGCGGGCCGAGGAGCGGGCGGTCACGGCGCCACCGCTCGGTCCACTCCGGTCCACGCAAGTGCGATCGCGCCGTCGAGCAGGGCTCGTTGCGCGGTGCCGCCGACGCAGTGCGCGGCGAACTCGCGCTGGTGGTTGGTCGCCGGCAGGGATCCGATGCCGATGTAGGGGTGGATGGCGGGCACGACCTGCGAGACGTTGCCCATGTCGGTGGAGGCGCGGTTCATGCGGGACGCCGTGCCGTCCGGAGCGAACTCGCGGCCGAGTTCGAGCGCGTTGGCGCGGTAGGCCGCCAGTGCCGCCTCGTCGGCGCGGAACTCGGCGTACGGCTTGCTTTCCGGTTCCACGGCCAGCTCGCAGCCGGTGGCCAGCGCGCCGGCTTCGAACGCGCGCAGCACGCGCGGCTCCAGCTCGGCTAGTTCCGCGAGCGTCTCGGCACGCACGTACCAGCGGCCGGTGGCGTGCTCGGGGATCGCGTTCGGCGCGTCGCCGGCGTGCGTCACGACGCCGTGCACCCGCGCCGAGGCGGGGATTTGCTGGCGGAGCAGGCCGATGGCGACCTGGGCGACGGTGAACGCGTCGGCGGCGTTGATCCCGGCCTCGGGGTAGGCGGCGGCGTGCGCGGACTTGCCGGTGTAGGAGATCTTCGAGTGGCTGACGGCGAACGGCCGGGCCTCGGCGACGTCGACAGGTGCCGGGTGCACCATCATCGCGAGGTCCACGCCCGCGAAAGCGCCGCGGTCGAGCAGCTCGATCTTCCCGCCGCCGCCCTCCTCGGCCGGGGTGCCGTAGACCTCGACCGTCACCCCGGCGTCGTCGGCGACCGCGGCCAGCCCCAGTGCGGCACCGATGGAACTGGCCGCGATGAGGTTGTGGCCGCACGCGTGGCCGAGGCCGGGCAGCGCGTCGTACTCGGCGCACAGCGCGATCCGCGTAGGACCGGTGCCGAAGCTCGCGTGGAACGCCGTGTCCAGGCCGAGGTAGCTCGACGTGACGGCGAACCCGGCGCGGTCGAGCAGCTCCGGCACCGCCGCGGCGGCGCGGTGCTCCTCCCACGCCGTCTCGGGGTCGGCGTGCAGCCGTTCCGACAGGCGGATCAGCTCGTCGGCGTGCCGGTCGACCGCGGCGCGGGCCGCGTCTTTCAGTGCTGTCATCACTCGTCTCCCGGCACGCCGTAGGACGGGGCCGACGCGGGGTCGAGCCCGCGGGTGACGTAGTCGTCGCGCTGCGGGAGCCACACGTCGAGCAACTCGGCGAGCCGGTCGACGGGGTCGTCCGCCCAGTCCACTCGGAGGTCGGTGACCGGCCAGTCCACATCGGACACCACGACGACGCCGGCGGAGTGGACCGGGCCCTCCTCGCCGCCGGCGGCGAGACCGGCCTGCAACGCGGTGACGAGCCGCTGCTCCAGCTCGCCGGTGGCGGAGGCGAACGCGTCCACAATGGCCTGCGGGATGTGGTCGCCTGCCAGCATGTTGCCCGCCGCCACGACACCGTCCGCGGCGGCGGCACCGTGCTTGCCCAGCGTCCGGGCCCCGCTGTAGGCGAAGCCCGGGCCGGTCGGGCCGAGCACGGTGAGCTGCCGGTACTCGATGTTGTCCGCAGCGGCGGTGACCCCGGCGAGCGCCCGCTCGGCGTCACCGTGCTCGGCGAGCCCGTCGAGCAGGTGGCCGCCGAGCCGCGGGTCGGTGATGTTCTGCGAGGCCGCGGCGCCGACGCCCGGGCGCAGGTGCGCGACGCGGGCGACGACGGCAGGGCTGGATGAGCTGGCCGCGACACCGAACCGCACGGTGCCGCCGGAAGTGTCGCGGGCGACGATCGAAAGGGTCACTTCTCCTCCTCCGGGATCACTGCGATGGCGTCGATCTCGCACAGCCACTCCGGCCGGGCGAGCGCGGACACCACCACGCCGGTCGAGATCGGGTGCACACCCTTGGTCCAGCGCCCGACGGTGCGGTAGACGGCCTCGCGGTAGCGCGGGTCGATCAGGTAGATGGTGAGCTTGACCAGGTGCTCCATCCGGCTGCCGGCTTCTTCGAGCAGCGTCTTGATGTTCGCCATCGCCTGCTCGGCCTGCGCGGCGGCGTCGCCGATCCCGACGGACTCGCTGGTGTCGAGGTCCTGCCCGATCTGGCCACGGACGTAGACGGTGCCGTTGGCGACGACGGCCTGGCAGAGGTCGTTGTCGAGTTTCTGCTCGGGGTAGGTGTCGCGCGTGTTGAACGGGCGGATGCGGCGATGAACAGTCACTTCGTGGCCTTTCCCGGCGGCGGTTGTCGGACGGATCGGCGGCGCCGTCGCCTCAGCCTGACCTCGCCACCTGCCTTCTGTCCAGTAGATGTTTCAGTACCAATGGATCGAAAATATCGATGCATTGGTACGGCTCCCTTGGATTGAAAAAACAGATCTCGTGCACCGAAAACATCTGTTGGACACGGGAAGTGCCCGGCGGCGAGGATCCGGTGAGACGCACAGAGGCATGGAGGCGGACCGGCGAGGTCCGCCCGCCGGTCCGGAGTGGAGGTCTGGATGTCGATCCAAGAGGTGGAGGCCCTCGTCGTGGGCGGGGGCCAGGCCGGTCTGGCGATGAGCGAGCACCTGAGTGACTGCGGAGTGCAGCACCTCGTGCTGGAACGCGACCGCATTGCCGAGCGCTGGCGTTCGGAGCGGTGGGACTCGCTGGTCGCGAACGGGCCCGCGTGGCACGACCGCTTCCCCGGCCTGGAGTTCGTCGACCTGGCGCCCGGCGCTTTCGCTTCGAAAGATCAGGTCGCGGCCTACTTCGAGGCGTATGCGGAGAAGATCGCCGCACCGATCCGCACCGGGGTTGAGGTGACGTCCGTC
The DNA here is from genome assembly GCF_040655595.1 of Saccharopolyspora sp. NPDC050389. Taxonomy (NCBI): domain Bacteria; kingdom Bacillati; phylum Actinomycetota; class Actinomycetes; order Pseudonocardiales; family Pseudonocardiaceae; genus Saccharopolyspora; species Saccharopolyspora sp. NPDC050389. Next base: position 25,807 of record NZ_JBFAKG010000087.1, on the reverse strand, counting down.
CGGAAGCACCAGGGACGGCCCGGTTTTCGCGTGGAGACTTCGGACGGAACCTTCGACTCCCGCTTCGTCGTCGCGGCGACCGGGCCGTTCCAGCGGCCCGTGATCCCGCCGATCGTGCCCCGAGAAGTCGGCCCCCTGCAGATCCACTCCAGTTCCTACCGGAATCCGGAGCAGCTGCCCGCCGGCGCCGTGCTGGTGGTCGGCGCCGGTTCGTCGGGAGTGCAGATCGCCGAAGAGCTCCGCCGGTCGGGGCGGCCCGTGTACCTGTCCGTCGGTCCCCACGACCGTCCTCCGCGCCACTACCGCGGACGCGACTTCTGCTGGTGGCTCGGCGTGCTCGGCAAGTGGGACGCCGAGACTCCGCCGTCGGGGGCCGAACACGTCACCATCGCGGTCAGCGGAGCCCGCGGCGGGCACACGGTGGACTTCCGCGCGCTCGCCGGACTCGGGATCGACCTCGTCGGCATGACCAGCGAGTTCGACAACGGAATCCTCCGCTTCGCGCCGGACCTCGGGGCCAACATCGCCAAGGGAGACGCGAACTACCTCGCGCTGCTCGACGAAGCCGACGCGTATGTCGCGCGCAACGGTCTGGACCTCCCGGAGGAGCCGGGCGCTCGCACGCTGGGGCCGGATCCCGCCTGCGTGACCGACCCGATCCTCGAACTCGATCTCGCCGCCGCCGGAGTCCACTCGATCGTCTGGGCGACCGGCTTCGCCGTCGACTACGGCTGGCTGCAGGTCGATGCGCTCGACGAGAACGGCAAGCCGAAGCACCGTCGCGGCGTGTCAACCGAGCCCGGCGTGTACTTCCTGGGACTGCCCTGGCTCGCGCGCCGTGGCTCGAGCTTCATCTGGGGGGTGTGGCACGACGCCAAGTTCGTGGCCGACCACATCGCGACCCAGCGCGGCTACCTCAGCCACGGGGACTGACTCGCTCTGCGGCCGGGGAGGCGATCGCCTCCCCGGCCGCGAAACGTTCAGCGTGCGACCGAAAACCGTGTCCCGCGCGCCTCAGCGCGCGTAGAGGGTTCGGCACAACTTCCGGAACTCCTGTGCCCGCCGGGTGAGGCGGACGCCGCGCATCGAGGCGACGACGATGTCCAGCGACGGGACGTCGTCGGTCAGGGTGAGCGGTACGGCTCGCGCCCCCGAGTAGGTGGTTTCGGCTGGCGGGCATTGGTTGAGGAGCGCGAAGCCGTGGCCGTGCGCGACGAAAGCACGGACGGTCTCGTAGCCGGTGGTGCGGTGGCGGACCCGCGGTTCCACGCCTGCGTTGCTGAGGATCGCCTGCAGGTACTCACGGCTGTGCGGCAGGTCGAGCAGCACCATGGGCTCGTCGGCCAGGTCCTGGAGCGACACCTTGCGGTTCTTCCGTCGCGCGAGCCGGTGGTCTTCGGACACGAGGGCGTACGGGTGCGCGGTTCCCACGACCTCGCGGTCGATGTCGTCGTCCAAGTCGTAGCCGTACAGCAGGGCGAGCTCCGTCTCGCCCGAGCGCAGGGCCGATTTGAGCGCCTGGTGCTCGCCTTCGCGCAGGGACACGTGGACCTGCGGGTGCCGGGCCTCGAACTCCGCCAGCAGGCCGGGTAGCCGGAACGGCGCGAGCGTGGCGAAGCAGCCGACCGTCAGCGTCCCGACCAGTTCGGTGCCGGACTGCCGGGCGGTCTCGACCAGCTCAGCGCCGTGGGCGAGGAAGTCCAGCACCCTCTTGTAGAACGCCTCGCCCGCCGTGGTCAGGCTGAGCCCGCGAGCGTGGTGGCGCAGCAGGAACTGCACGCCCATTTCTTTCTCCAGCTGCGCGATCGCGGTCGACACCGCCGACTGCGACACCATGAGTTCCTTCGACGCGGCGGTCATGCTGAGGTGCCGGGCCGCCGACTCGAAGTAGCGCAGCTGCACGAGGGTGAAGGCAGGCTCGTTCATGGAGACATCCTCCCTCGCGTGCGGGGCTTTCGGCGCCCCCGCCGGGGACCTCGCGGAGTCGCGACCGCTCATGAGGCGGTCGCGCAGCCGGTGGCCTGCCGCGCGTACTCGGTGAGCAAGTGCTTGGCGGCACTGCGCTCGACGGAGGTGTTGTTGCTCATCAGGTGCAGACCGAGACCGTCCTCCAGCGCGACCACCGTCGCGGCGATCTCGCGCACCGGGCGGGAAAGCGTGAACTCGCCCGTCGCACGGCCGACCTCCAGCACCGCACCGTAGAGCGCGACCTCGCGGTCGTAGAGACCGGTCATGAGCGCGGCGTGCGCTGAACTGCGATCGGCAAGCCCGTGCATCTCGTAGAGCACGTGGGCGACCTCGTCACCCCGCCCGGAGGGCAAGCCGGTCTCGATGGCCGCGGCGAGCTTGCCCGCCGCACTCCCGGCCGCGTCGACGGTGTCGGCCCGGTGGCGGTAGAAGCGGTCGGCCACCGTGCGATGCACGTCGAACATCAGCTCCGCCAGTTCCGGGTAGTGGTAGAGCACCGAACCCGGTGACACACCCGCCTCCGTGGCGATGTCGCGGATGCGGACGTTGACGCGCCCGCGTTCGTTGATCGCCCGCAGCGCGGCGTCGATGAGCTGTTCCCGGCGTGCCCGCTGTGTCCTCGTCCGTGTCACGTTCACCATTATTGATGCTCTGATTCAATTTTTTCAATCTCCAACTTAGCTATTGACATGTGACTTTGCTGAAGATTTGAATCTGCGTTCAAAGTTACTGAGCGAAGAGGAGAGCCATGCCAGCGTTCACCCACGAGCAATGGCGCGAGGCCGCCGCGGGTCTCGCCCCACGCACCGCCGCGTTCATCGGCGGCCGGTTCACCGCGGCGCTCGACGGCCGCACCTTCCCGACCGTCGACCCCGCCACCGGCCGCACCATCGCCGACGTCGCCGAGTGCGGCCCCGCCGACGTCGACGCCGCCGTGTCCGCCGCCCGCAAGTGCTTCGAGTCCGGCGCCTGGTCGTCCGCCGGACCCGCCGAGCGCAAGCAGGTGCTCCTGCGCCTGGCCGACCTGATCGACGAGCACCGCGCGGAGCTCGCCCTGCTCGACTCGATGGACATGGGCAAGCTCGTCACCGACGCCTACGAGATCGACGTACCCGGGGCGGCGGGCCTGTTCCGCTGGTACGCCGAGATGCTCGACAAGGACTACGGCGAGATCGCACCGACCGCTGCGGGAGATCTGGCCCTGGTGCGCCGCGTTCCCCTCGGCGTCGTCGGCGCGGTCGTGCCGTGGAACTTCCCGCTGGACATGGCCACCTGGAAGCTCGCACCCGCCCTGGCCGCCGGGAACTCGGTGGTGCTCAAGCCCGCCGAGCAGTCCCCGCTGTCGGCGCTGCGGCTCGCGGAGCTGGCCGCCGAAGCCGGGCTGCCCGAAGGGGCGCTCAACGTCGTTCCGGGCTACGGCGAGACCACCGGCGCGCACTGGGCCTGCACTCCGACGTCGACTGCATCGCGTTCACCGGATCAACCGCCGTGGGACAGCAATTCCTGCGCTACGCGGCGGAATCCAACCTCAAGCAGGTGTGGCCGGAATGCGGCGGCAAAAGCCCCAACCTCGTCTTCGCCGACTGCGCCGACCTGGACGCGGCGGCCGAAGCCGCGTGCGCGGGGATCTTCTTCAACCAGGGCGAGGTGTGCTCGGCCAACTCGCGGTTGCTCGTCGCCCGCGAGATCAAGGACGACCTGGTGGCCAGGATCGCGAAGCGGGCCGCCGACTACGCACCCGGCGACCCGCGGTAAACGTCATCGCAGTCGCGCCGTCCTCCGCCGGTGACCAGTTCGCGCTGGGCTACGCGAGAACATGGTGCGCGCCGACCGTTCGGGAAGCGTGTAATAACGTTCACCGAGTCAGCGCGTTGCCGCGTTGACGTTGGCCCGCGCCAGGTGGTGCGGGTCTTCCCGTGGCGATACCCGTTGCGCCGTAAGCGGTCGTCTTACATGGGTTTCCATCGGGCTCGTTTAGCCTCACGGCGCAACTCGCCGGAGAGGTCTCATAGTCAACAAGAGCAGCGAGATTGCGTGCGGCGTTGAGGTCGCGGTCCAGGACCATGCCGCATGCCTCGCAGTGGAAGGTGCGTTCGGACAGGCGCAGCTTGGCTTTCACCACACCACAGCCCGAACACGTTTTAGAGCTGGGGTACCAGCGGTCCGCAATATGCACACCCACGCCGGACCATCCGGCCTTGTACTCGATCTGCCTGCGGAGTTCGGCCATGCCGACACCCGCAATATGCCGCGCTAACCGGCGGTTTCGCATCATGCCGGACACGTTGAGGTCTTCCAGCACGATCATGCCGTGCTCACGCACCAGGCGTGTGGTGAGTTCGTGCAGCTCATCCCGGCGCGCGTTGGCGATCCTGGTGTGCAGACGTTCGATCCGTTCCTGGGTCTTGCGCCACCGGTTCGACGGTGTGCCTTCGGAGCGCTTGTCCGGCCCGGCGCGGCGTGCGGCTTGGCGCTGCAACCGGCGCAGCTCCCGCTGCGCGATTTCCAGGTGCTTCGGGTTAGCGATCACCTCGCCTGTGGACAGCGCCGCCAGCGACTTGACCCCGAGGTCCACGCCCACGATCGAGGCCGGCTTCGCTGGTTTCGGGTCGTCGCGGGTGATCTCCACTGAGAACGACACGAACCAGCGACCGGAACGCAACGACACCGTGGCCGACCGGATTCGCGCGGTGCCGCGCTCGGCATGCCGGGCGAGTTTACGTGTGGACTCGTGGGTGCGTACGACCCCGATTCTGGGCAACTTCACATGCCGGCGATCGGACTCGACCAGACCGAAGCTGCCGGTCGTGAAACGGCACGAGGGGGTGCTGCGTTTGCCTTTGAACCTGGGGAACCCCACCGTGCGGCCTTTCCGCTTGCCCTTCCTGGAGGAATCCCAGTTTCGCAGCGCGGTCGCCAGGTTCGCCAGCCCCGAGGAGTACGCCTCTTTCGAGTTCTCCGCCCACCACGGCGCAACGGTGCTCTTCGCCTCGTTCCAGTCTTTGCGCAGCGAGTAGGCAGACCAGTCGACGGCCGGAGCGCGCTGGTCTGCCCCGATGCCATAGGAGGCTTCAGCTTCCCGCTGGCCCAGGTTGACCTTGATCCGGTTCAGACCCCAGTTATAGGCGAAGCGTTGGGCGCCACAATGCGACCGCAACGCGGCTTCCTGAGCAGGGTTGGGGTCCAGTGCGAACCGGTACGCCTGGATCGTGACCGTCACGCGCGCACCTCGCCAGCGGCCGCACACGCCATACCGCGTTCTGCGCGTTTCCGTGCCGACCTGCGTCCGTACAGTCGGGCGCACATCGAGGTCAGCACTTCCACCATGTCACGCACCAGGTCGTCTCTGACCTCATCAGGGTTCAGCACAACCAGGGTGCGGCCGGTTGCCGATAGTGCGGCTTCGAGGTGTTCGGTACCGAACCGAGCCAGCCGGTCACGGTGCTCCACCACGATCCGGGTCACGGTTGGGTCGGCAAGAAGTTTCCGCAGCTTCGGCCGGTTCCCATTCAGGCCTGATCCCACTTCCGTAATCGTCGCGTCCAGGCTGATCCCGCGCGTTCCGCATTCCTCGGCAACGCGCCCGATCTGCCTGGTCAAGTCGTCCCGCTCCTCCACTGAGGACACCCGGCAGTACTCCACCGTACGACCCGATTCGATCCGGGGCGGATCAACAAGGATGGTTCCGGTGGGAAGTTGACGAGCCGGAACGGGCAGAGTGCCCGCATGAAACCATGCTCAGCGCGGATCGGTACGAAACACCCTGCTCACGCGCCCAATCCTTCAACTTCACACGCACAAATTAACACACGATTACACTCATTTACACAGAACCCTCAACAGTTACGAGCCCCGTGGCCGGTTCCGCCTACACCTACACCCAGCAAACTTTCGGCCCTGCCACGGGTTTCCTAACCGGCTGGGCGCTGCTGCTGGACTACATCTTCCTGCCCACGATCAGCTACATCGTCATCGGGCTCTACCTGGGGATCGCAATCCCGGCAGTGCCCGGATGGATCTGGGTGCTGCTGGCGATCGCCGTCGTCACCGGACTGAACACCCTCGGCATCAAACTGGTGACCGGCATGAACATGGTGCTGGTGGGCGCGCAGGGGGTGTTCATCGCGACGTTCCTGGCGATGAGCTACCTGACCATGTCCGGGCGCTCGGAACCGGCGGACCTGGTGGCGCCGTTCTACAGCGCGGACTTCTCGCTCACCGCGGTCATCGCCGGATCAGCCATCCTCTGCCTGTCGTTCCTGGGCTTCGACGCGATCTCCACGCTCTCCGAGGAGGCCCGGGAGCCGCAGAAGACGTTTCCGAGAGGATCATCCTGTGCACGGTCTTCTGCGGACTGCTGTTCGTCCTCATGTCCTGGGTGGGCCACCTGGTCCACCCCGACTGGCAGACCTTCACCGATCCCGACTCGGCCTCGGTCGAGGTGATGGTCAGCGCCGGTGGCGACTTCCTGGCGGTGTTCTTCACCGCCGCCTACGTCGCGGCCTGCTTCGCCTCGGCCATGGCGGCGCAAAGCGCGGTGTCCCGGATCCTGTTCTCCATGGGGCGTGACGGCGCACTGCCCAGGCGCGTCTTCGCCCGCATCCACCCGAAGTACCGGACCCCGCACCTGGCCACCCTGGCGGTGGGCGCGGTTTCCCTGCTGGCCTGCGTCATGTCGCTGGACCAGGCCGCCGCCCTGGTGAGCTTCGGCGCCCTGATCGCCTTCACCTTCGTCAACCTGAGCGTCATCAAGCACTACGCGATCGGCCAGGGCAAGCGCCGAGGCACGGACTTCCTCCGCTATGTGCTCACCCCTGGAATCGGTGTAGCGCTGACTGTGTGGCTGTGGACGTCGCTGTCGCCGCTGACCTTCGTCATCGGCCTGAGCTGGGTAGCAGTCGGCTTCCTGCAACTACTCCGCCTCACCCGCGGCTTCAAACGACCAGCACCCACCATGAACCGTGAACCATGACCGGTACCGGCGGCCCCGCGTCCTGAACGCCGGGCCGCCGGTGCCGGCATCAACAGTCAGCCGGCGCAGAACAGCGCCGACCACTCGACCAAGACCTCGTCAGCCGTGGCCAACAACAAGCCCGTCCGCCGAGCAATACCATCCCCACAGACACATTGCTGACCGCCACTTCCGGGAGCATCCGGCGTTGGCTTGGTCGGCGAATACCGCGATGCGCGGGGTGACGATCAGGTTGGGCGCACTCGGAAAAGGGCTGCCGTGCGGCGGTTCGACGGCGTACACATCGACCCGACAACTGCGATATGTCCACAGTGGAGCTCAGCCCGACGCCTCGCGCAGTGCCTTGCGGCGCCCGTGCCGCCCGACCGACTTGTCCTTCAGGTCGATGCCCTTCGTCTCCGGCAACGTCAGCACGACGAAGCCACTGATCAGGCCAAGCGCAATGCTGTACCAGGTGAACGCACTGGCCATGCCTTGGCTTGCGAAGAACGTCTGCAGGTAGGGGGCGGTGCCGCCGAACAGCGCCACGGCGATCGAGTAGGGCACGGCCAGCCCGATCGCCCGGATCCGCGTCGGGAAGATCTCCGCATAGACGGCGGGCCCGACGGACGTCGACATCGCCAGGAAGATCAGCGCGATCGACATCGCGAAGAACAACGACCACGCCGACTCGTTGAGCATCGCGTTCAGCGGGAAGCTCAGGATCGAGAGACCGACGACCGCGGTCAGCAGGATCGGCTTGCGGCCGATCCGGTCCGAGAGCGCGCCGAACAGAGGGACGACGGCTAGGAAGACGATCTGCGCCCCGACGCCGGCCCACAGCGCCTGAGCCGGCGGCACCTTGATCACGCTGATGGCGTACGCGGGGGCCGAGATCGCCCACACGTAGTAGAGGACAGTCGCACCCACGGTCATGCCGATGACCTGGAAGAGCAGCTTGGGATGTTCCCTGACGGTCCGCCAGATGGCGCCCTTCTTGGTGTGAAGGTGATCCTCGTCCTCGTTACCGGTGGGGTCGTCGTGGATGGCTTCCTCGACGAAGGCCTCGGTCTCGTGCATGCGCAAGCGCATGAACAGCGCGTAGAACCCGAACACACCACCGATGATGAACGGAAGCCTCCAGCCATAGGCGTTCATCGACTCGGTGGTCAGCATCGTGGAGAGCACGGCGGCGAGCAGGGTGCCGGCGAGCTGCCCGATGGTGCCGGAGAAGTAGATGAGGCTGGACCACAGTCCGCGCCTCTCCTTGGGAGCGGTCTCGGCGATATACGTTTGCGCAGAAGGCAGTTCGCCGCCGTGCGCGAGGCCTTGGGCAAGGCGAGCGAGGACCAGGATGAGAGACGCGCCGACGCCGATGGTGGCGTAGTTCGGCGAGATGCCGATCAGCAGGCTGCCGCCCGCAGAGAGTGCGACGCACAGCGACATGGAGAGCTTGCGGCCCATCTTGTCGGCGATCCAGCCGAACAGTGCGCCGCCGAAAGGACGTGCGAGGAAGCCGACCGCGAACACGACGAGTGTCTTGAGCACGTCGGAGACGGGGTCGTCGCCGTGGAAGAACTGCGAGGCGAAGAACGGGGTGAACGTGGTGTAGACGCCCCAGTCGAACCACTCCATCGCATTGCCGGAGCCGATGCCGAAGAGCGTGCGGGCCTTGCTCTGGTCAGCGGAAGTCCGGATGTGGCCGCTGGACTGAGGTGTGTCGCTCACGACGTCGCCTCCTCGGCGAATACGTCCAGCCTGCGGGAGGCGAGGCTGGCGTAGATGGCGGCCGCGTCGGAGAGCACGGCCGGATCGAAGTCCGCACGTGGCGAGTGGTTCATCGGGGCGGCATCCGGGTCGAGCCCCGGCGGGGTAGCGCCAATGCCGAGGAACGCCCCGGGGACGGCGGCGATGACCCGGGAGAAGTCCTCCGACCCTGACACCGGGTGGGGCATCTCCTGGTAGCGCTCCTCGCCGAGGACGTTGCGCACCACGTCGGCGCCGAAGTCGACCTCGGCAGCCGTGTTGACGGTCGTCGGGTACTCGCGCTCGAACCGGTACTCGACGTCGACGCCGTGCGATGCCGCGACGCCCTCCACCGTGCGCTGGATCGAGGAGGTGAGCAGGTCCTCGTTCACCTCGCTGTAGCAGCGAACGGTCGCTTCGAACGTCGCGGTGTCCGGGATGACGTTGCGTTTCGTCCCTCCGGCGAATTTCCCGACAGTGATCACGACGGGGTCGAAGATGTCGAAGGTGCGGGTCACCATCGTCTGCAATGCGGTGACCATCGCCGCTGCCGCGACGATCGGATCCTTCGCCCGGTGCGGAGCCGACCCATGGCCACCGGCTCCGCGGACGGTGACGAAGAGCCCATGCGACGCGGACATGACCGTCCCGGCCTTGCTGGTGAACAGCCCTGACGGCAGCTGGCTGGAGAACACGTGCATGCCGAACGCGGCGTCGACACGCTTGCCGGCAGCGTCGAGGACGCCTTCATCGATCATGACACCTGCGCCGTCGAAGCCTTCCTCGCCGGGCTGGAACATGAACACCACGTCGCCCTTGAGCGTGTCGCGGTGCTGGCACAGCAGCTTCGCGGCTCCGACGAGCGAGGTGGTGTGCAGGTCGTGCCCACATGCGTGCATCGCGCCGTTCGTCGCGGCGAAGTCCAGCCCGGTGTCCTCGTCGACCGGCAACGCGTCCATGTCACCGCGGATCAGCACGGTCTTCGGACCCGCCGCCTCCCGTTGCCCACCGCGGAGCACCGCGGTGACCGACGTCGTCCTCGTGCCCGTCGTGATCTCCAAGGGGAGCCGCTCAAGCGCGGAGAGCACCGCCTCCTGAGTACGTGGGAGCTCCAGCCCGATTTCCGGATAGTGGTGCAGCCGCTTGCGCAACTCGACCAGGTCACCCTGCATCGCCGTGGCATCTTCAAGGAAGGTCATACCCCACTCCTTGCCTGCTCCCGAACGTCGGCGCGTCGGTTTTATCTGAATTGTGCGGACTGCGATCTGGCGCCAGCCGGTCCGATCCACCAGAGCCGGACTTCTGGGGGCCGCGCCGGGCCGCGACAGTCCGACCGGACGGTATGGGATGCGGCCACCAGTGTCCAGACCCAAGCCCGTTTCCGGTTGACGGCGGGGTATTCACCGCGCACGATCAACCACAACCTGTCGGTGATCAGCGGTTCCCACGAGCTCCCCGCGGCCCGGTGGTCAACCCTGTTCCCAACTCGGCAGCTCGCAGGCAGGCGTTGGCGCACATGAGTCCACTGGGGACCAGGCCGCAATTCCAGCTGGCGCGTCGAGGGACTCCAAGTCAGCTACAGGAGCGCCGAGGACGAGCTCGCCCAGATCGACGTCACGCTCCAGCGCCAAACCAGCGCGGTCACGCTCGGCATGCCCACATTCACCTCAATCGCCGGTCGAACAACAACCACATCACCACCGAGATGGCGATTCACAACGTCCTGCCATGCCGATGAGCGGGTCGCTCAGCCCTGGCGAGTCGGTCGAATGGTCAGGTCCCCGATTTCGACGTCGTCGGGTTGATCGATCGCGAAGGCGATCGCCCGGGCCACCGCCGTGGGGTCGATGCCGAGATCGGCCATGTTCTGCCTGGCCCGCTCGCGCACGGCCGGGTCGTCGACGGCGTTGTCGACAAGCTCGGTGCGGACGTAGCCCGGGGAGATCGACGTAGTCCGCAGAACCCCGTCGGTGCTCTCCTGTCGCAGGCCCTCCAGGAGGGTGCGCACCGCGTTCTTCGTTCCGGCGTACACCGCCTGGGTGGGGACGATCTTCAGGCCAGAGGTCGAGATGACGGTGACGAGGTGACCACTGCCCTGACGGCGGAACACCGGCAGGGCAGCGGCGATCCCGTGCAGGATCCCCTTGACGTTCACGTCGACCATCGCCGACCAGCCCTCGACGTCCAAGTCAGCAATGGAGCTGATCCTGCTGATCCCGGCGTTGCCCACCAAGACGTCCAGACGGCCGAAGCGCTCGACGGCGACGGTGACGAGCGACCGGAGATCGTCGGGATGGGTGACGTCCACACGCGTGGCGGCCGCCTCGCCGCCGGTGGCTTCGAACTCGGCAACCAGCCGGTCCAGCCGGTCGGTGCGGCGGGCGCCGAGGACGACGGCCGCACCGAGTGAGGCGAGGTGGCGAGCTGTTGCTTCGCCAATTCCGCTGCTGGCGCCGGTGATGGCGACGACCTTGCCATGGATGGTCATGCAGATCCTCCGCCTAGAATGAAGGGCGGCGGAACGCGGCGTGCGGACGCACGGCGCAACCGCGAACGGATCCTTCAAGCGGCGCGCGATCTCGTGCACGAGCCGGGAGAGCTGAAGCTCAACGCGGTCGCGAAGGCCTGCGGCATCGGGCAGGGCACGCTGTACCGGCACTTCCCGACACGTGAGGACCTCCTCGCTGAGGTGTACCGCGGTGAGGTGGAAGATCTGGTTGCCGCAGCTCCGCGTCTGCTGGCAACTCACCAGCCGCTGGATGCGCTGGCTGCGTGGTTCGACCGGGTGGCCGCCTACGCCCGGGTCAAGCGCGACGTGTTCGCCGCCGTCGAGGCGGCGACGTGGCGCGACCTCGCTGCCCACAGCCTCGGCCCGATCGGCAAGGCGGTGGAACTGCTGCTGGCTGCCGGTCGCTCGGCCGGCAGCGTCCGCGCCGACGCCGAAGCCCGCGACGTCATCGTGCTCATCAGCTGGTTGTCGCGGCTGGACGACGCCGAACTCGACTCGCGAGGGCCGCGATTGCTGTCGATCCTCGTCGACGGCCTCCGGGCACACCGCCCCTGAGGCGAATACGCCGCGGGCACGCTCATGACGCCGTCCGCGCGGCGCACGGCCATGACGCCGCCAGCGCGTTCTGCCCACAGTGGACGAACAGCAGAACTGGCTCGGCGAGCTCGAAGGCATCGACCTCACCTTGCAGTTCCTCCGGCAGAAGCGCGAACAAGCCCAACACCTCACCCGCTCACATGCCTGCTCTTTCTGCCAATTCCAGCTCGCCGACGGCCGCGTCTTCACCACACTCGAGACATCGCCCGGTCCCGCACCGACCGCCCGACCACCCGCCAGCCGTCCAGGCCAATGCCACACCAACCCCGTCAGAACGGCGCATCTGGACGTCGTTCAGCGGCGAGTGCGGAGACGGCTGCCATCCCGCAGCTGCCGCGCCTCGGTGGCACGGCAGCTGCGGGATGGCGAGGGAGCCCACGATGGAGATGCAACCTCGGAGCCGAGGATGTCCGCCGCAGGCAATGGATTCACCGGTGGCGCGGCGTCCCCGGCGGGAACGACGGCTTGCCAGAAGGCATGTCGGGGTGTCCGTCGGAGGACTCGCTGGGCAGCTCAGACGAACCGTCAGAACCGTCAGAACCGTCAGAACCGTCAGAACCGCCGGAACCGTCAGAACTCATGGCCTGGTTGATCCAGTCAGCATGCGCCACGACGTTGCTGTAGATGCCCGGCTTCTCCGCGCAGTTCTCGGCCATGCCGCGGCTGGTCGCTCCGACCAGTACAAGATCGCTGCCGTCTTGCACCACGGCCGGGCCACCGGAGTCGCCATAGCAGGCGTTCACCTTGCCCTCCTGATTGTCGATGCACAGCTCCCGTGCCGAATCGAACCCGTCCTGCGAGCTGCTGCAGTTCGCCGGGGCGAGCGTCTTGGTGTCCAGCTCCTTCAACTTCACCGGCGGCTCGCCGCACTTGGGCGTCCCGCACGTCTGGCCCCAACCGAGCAGCTGCAGCGTGGTGTCGGCCTCCGGTGAAGTGGTAGCGATCTTGATCGGCTGCTCCTGCACCGGGTTCGACAGGTGGACCAGGGCCAGGTCGTAGCCGGCGGAGACGTCGCTGCCGGCCTGCTTCTGCTTCGACTTGGGGTGGGCCACGAACTTGTCCGGCTTGACCACCTCACCACCGCTGGTGCGGTCGGTCGTCCCGATCCGGTACTGGACGTTGCCGGGCTGCTGCCCGTCCACGCAATGCGCGGCGGTGACCAGCCACTGCTTGTCGATCAGCGAGGCGCCGCAGTGGTGTTTACCGTCGGTGGACTGCATGGACGCCATGAAGCCGTGGGTCTGAGTCGCTTGGGTACCGCCGATGACGAAGGGCGCAGCCGCGGCGGTCGTCGCCGCAAGCGCCAGGCTGGCCAGGATCGTCACGGCGACCGCAAGAACGCCTCGGACCAGAGAACCTCGGGGCATGTTCTCTCTCCTTCCATCCCAGCTGGCGTTCCGGGGGATGAACAACGCCAGGAGCTGGGGGTTCGTGTGCAATTTCCGGGCGATACTGCCCGTCACGACGACTAATGGCGTTACCCCGAATGGGTGATTTACTGCGGGTGCCCTCTCGGCTATCGAGAGTACAAAGGGACACCCGTTGAATGCGGCGCCTCATGTGAATACGGCGCCGCATGCGCCGTGAAGGGTTCACGAGACCAATGGACACGGATGGGACTCGAAGCCGACCGGTGGACCGCATTCCGGTCCCACTGCGAGCCGGAAGCTCCCTTCAACGCCCACAACCCGGGGCAGCCCAGTCGACCCGCCGGGAAGCGCAGGAGGTCAGGTACAACGCCGTGCGGGCCGCGTAAGCCCTGACCGCGTTCGGCGAGCGATCCCGGCCCACCAGCCCTGCCCGGAACACCGTCGCCTCGACGTGGATGTCGAAGGATCTCGGTGCGGGTCCGTAGCGCGGTGGTGTCGTGTTCGCGGCCGGGCCGTACTTCGCAAGTCCACAGTGGCCAGTCATCCGGTGCGGCGAGGACCTGGATGTTCCCGCCGTGGCGGGCGTGCTCGCCCGACCACCAGAGGTCCGGTAGTCATACGCGCTGGACTTGCTGATCGCATTGTCAGCAGGCCGGTTGCGCCACGCGGGTGTTGTCGAGGAACCAGCGCAGGATCAGGACTGTTTGCTTGAACGGCTCATCGCTCGGCTACCGGCACGGGTGCTGCGGCGACGTCGTTCAGAACAGGCGGAAACAGCACCGTCTGGTCGCGCACGGGCAGCGTGGCGGTGTGTGTGACACTCATCTGGTTGCGGGACCTTCAATGAAGTTAATCTCGGAAGGTGCCTCTTCATACCGGGGTTCCGCGTCTTTGTGCTGTACCGCACCACCCTTCGGCGCGTCCTCGGTCACCGCTACCAACGTCACGGTTGGTTACCCGGAAAGGCTCAGCGTGGCATCCGAACCTGGAACGAATCTGCTTGTCGTGGACGACGAACCCACGGTGCGAGAACTCCTGGCCGCCACACTGCGATTCGCTGGTTTCACGGTGACCTCCGCTGCCAGTGGCGACGAAGGGCTGGAGCAGGCGCGGCTCAACACCCCGGATCTGGTGCTGCTGGACGTGATGCTGCCGGACATGGACGGCTTCGAGGTGATCCGGCGACTCCGGAAGCAGACCGGCACGGGCGTTCCGGTGCCGGTGCTGTTCCTCAGCGCCCGCGACGATCCCGCGGACAAGATCAACGGGCTCAGCCTCGGCGGCGACGACTACATCACCAAGCCGTTCGACCCCGAGGAGCTGATCGCGCGGATCCACGCCGTGCTCCGGCGCTCCGGTGGTCCCGCGCCGCGCGACACGTTGCGGGTCGCGGACCTGGAACTCGACGTGGACGGACACCAGGTGGTGCGGGCCGACACCCCGATCCGGTTGTCGCCGACCGAGTTCCGCCTGCTGCGCTACCTGATGCTCAACGCGGGCCGGGTGGTGTCCAAGCGGCAGATCCTCGACCAGGTCTGGGAGTACGACTTCGGCGGCGATCCCAGCATCGTCGACACCTACATCAGCTACCTGCGCCGCAAGATCGACAAAGCCGGCCCCAAGCTGCTGCACACGGTGCACGGCGTCGGCTACGTGCTCCGCGAGCCGCGGGCATGACGAATCGGCGGAGGTTGCGCGGCCTGTCGTTGCGCGCACGGGTGCTGCTGATCGCGAGCCTGCTGCTCGCCGTCGGGCTGGTCGTGGGCAGTGCGGTCGTGACCGGTTTTCTGCACGGCTACCTGATCAGCCGGATCGATGCGCAACTCCGCCCGATGGCGACGGGCATGGCGCAGCAGGTGCGATCCCCCGAGTCGTTCGCGAAGACGATCCCGGTCGGCGAGGGCGGCGGATTCTGGGACAACTACGCCGCGTTCCTGGATCCGGACGGCGGGCTGATCGTGGAGCAGCGCCCCCAGGGGCGGCCCAGTCCGGCCGATCCCGCACTGCCGCACCTGGACGTCGCCGCGGTCGACGCGCGCGGCGGTCGCCCGTTCGACGTGCCCAGCGAGGACGGTTCGGGCAGCTGGCGGGTACTCGCCCTGCCCTCGAACAACTTCGCGGTCAGCGACGGAGGTTCCAGCATGCAGATCCGCCGCGAGACGATGGTGGTGGCGGCTTCGTTGGACGGGGTGCAGGCGACCATCACGCGGTTGAACGCCATCTCGCTGGCCACCGGTGTCGGCCTGCTGGTCGTGCTCACCGTGGTGGGGTCGTTCGCCATCCGGGGCGGGTTGCGACCGCTGCGGCGCATCGAGCGGACCCTGGCAGGCGTCGCCGACGGCGACCTCAGCCAGCGCGTGCCCGGACTGGCCGCGCCGAGCACCGAGATCGGCCGCTTGTCCGATGCGCTGAACAGCATGCTCGCGCAGAACGAGGCCGCGTTCGCGGCCAAGGAGCGGTCCGAGTCCAGGATGCGACGGTTCGTCGCCGACGCGAGCCACGAGCTGCGCACCCCGCTGGTCGGGATCCGGGGATTCACCAAGCTGTTCCGGATGGGCGCGCTGACCGAGCAGGCGGACGTCGAGCGGACCATGGACCGCATCGAGCGCGAGTCGCTGCGATTGACCCGGCTCGTCGAGGACCTGCTGCTGCTCGCGCGGCTCGACGAGCAGCGCGATCCGACGGACTCGTTGGAGCTGGCGCAGATGGATCTGCGCACCGTGGCCGCCGACGCGCTGCACGACGTGCGCGCGCTCGATCCGTCCCGGCCGGTCGAGCTCACCGGGCCGAACGGCGAAGCACCGGCCGCCGCACCCGCGTACGCCGACGAGGCCCGAATGCGGCAGGTGGTCAACAATCTCGTCGGCAATGCCGTCCGGCACACCCCGGAGGGCACGCGGATCCGCATCGGTGTCGGCACTGCGGACGGCCAGGCCGTTCTGGAGGTCGCCGACGTTGGCCCGGGGCTGACCAACGAACAGCAGGCGCGCGTGTTCGACCGGTTCTACCGCGCGGACGACTCGCGCAGCCGCACCGACGGCGGCGGCGCCGGACTCGGCCTGGCCATCGTGCACTCCCTGGTCACCGCGCACGGCGGAACGATTTCCCTGGAAACGGCACCGGGAGCCGGAGCGACGTTCCGGGTGCTGCTGCCGCTCGTCGATGATGCGAGCTCCGACGCAGCTGGGTGAATCCCGGAAAGTTCTGGGAGTTCCCTGGGAACCGGGCGGTGCTCTCCAGCGAGAACGGGCTCGCCTCTCCTCGCGAGCCCACGAATTCTCAGAACTCTCCCAGATCTTCTCCGAGATCGCTCAAACGGGGCGGACAGGCTGTGCTCATCCGGTCCTCGAGGACCGGCGCACACAACGCGAAAGGCAAGAACCATGTCTGCCAAGAGCACGCGCCGCGTCGGCGTCATCGCCGGCCTCGCCCTGCTGCCCGCCCTCGTCTTCGGTGGGACCGCCGTTGCCGCGTCCGCGGACGGCCAGGTCACGAAGAGCCAGACCCAGCAGGTGAGGCCGTCCAATGAACAGCAGAACATCAGGGTCGAGGGCGAGGTCAGCAAGATCGAGAAGCGGGGCGACGTCGTGTGGGGCGAAGTGACCGTGTTCTCCGTCGTCGCGCACCCGGGCGCGCCGGAGCTGGAGTTCGTCCTGACCCCGGACACCACTGTCGAGCTCGGAAACGGCTATCCCGAGGTCGGTGACAAGGTGACCGCCTCGGGCGAGTTGCAGCAGGACGGGAAGACCGTTATCGCCGACCACATGACCTTCCACTGACACGAGTTCCTCCTGCCACGGCCGGCGGACGGGGTGGGGACCCGCCCGCCGGCCGGGTAATCCCTCGCGTGGTCGAGGCGCGCTTCCACTGCGTTCCAGGTGATTCCGCTAGGTCGACCGAACATCGCGAACGGGCAACTGCCACAGCGAGCGGCCGCCATCGGCTCGTGCAGTTGACCGACGGACAAGGCCGAATGCGAAGCGGTGCAGCCACCCCGGTGGTCATGTCAGGTTCGGTGCTCGGGATCGTTGTGGCTCGACGCGTCGAAGGCGGCCGTGCCGGCTTCCAAGGTCCACTTCTGGTGCAGCGGCAGCAAATCGGCCGCCACTACAGAACGCAACCCGTCCGGAGTGGGCACGACGACACGCATCGTCGGGTAGTAGTCCGCGAACACCTGCCGGTCACGCCCACACGGGCCCGTGACACCGCGCCCGTCGCTGCCGACCGCCACGATGCACTCCATCTGCCGCGCGCCCTGGGCCCGAGCCGCGCCGAGTGCGACCAACTCGGCGCATGGGCCGCCGGTGAAATGGAAGAGATTCACGCCGCTGAACATGCGGAAATCGGCCGCCATCACAGCGGCGCCCATCGTGTGGATGCCGTCCTCGTCAGGACCGGAATCCGCGTTGGCGTCGATCGTTCGGCGGGCGAGCTCAACCAGTTCGCGTTCCTCCGCGTTGAGCGGTCGCGCCGAAGGCGGTACGTACATACTGACTTCCCTCCTGGCGGTCCGGACGCCACCCTCGTTGAGCGCATAGCTGACCGCAAGCGAAATTCGCGGTCCTGTCGAAGGGCAGTCGCGTAGGCAATAGCAGATGTTCCGGAGAGCTGCTGCAGGCCGACTCACCGCGTGATCCGGTGGGTAGCAGACCACGCTCACGACCTGAGCAACCCCGGCAGCCATCAGCTCCGGTTATCTACAACGCGCGGGCCGTTGCCTTGTGTCCGCCCGATCGCCGCGAGGCAGGTCGGCGCCCCCTGTTGGATGATGCCGGGGCGGAACAGCAGCGCGTGCGAGAAACTGCACCTGGGCTAGAAGAGGTCTCCGGCCGGCGCCGCGGCACCCCCGGCCTGGGCGATTACAACGACGAGGTCCTCGCCCAGCTCGGCTTCAACACCGCCGAGATCAACAAATTCCGCACCGAGGGAACGGAGATCGATCCGCACCGCTGGGGCGATCAGCGGCTCGCGACCAAACGATCGTTAGGAGACACCAGTGACGGACCATGACGATTTCCCCGCACCACAGCAGGGGCTGGTTGTGACGCACTTCCTGACCGTGCGTGACGTCAGCGTCTCGCGAGAGTTCTACGTCGACATCTTCGGCGGGCAGGTCGTGCTGGCCGAGAACCCCACCACCGTCCGGATCGCCAACAGCTGGATCATCATGAACCCCGGAGGCGGACCCACTCCAGATAAACCGGACATCAGCCTGACCCCGCCCCAGCCTGGGGACCCGGTGTCGGCGTTCCTGAACATCCGAGTCGCCGATATCGCCGCGTTCTATGCCGACGCCCGCGCGAAAGGCGCGCAATTTCTGACAGAGCCCAAGGACCGCAAGGCCGAGTTGCGGTGCTATCTCCGCGACCCGGACGGGTACCTCATCGAGATCGGACAGGCCACCGGAATGCTGCACGGAGTCTTGGCCGACCGGCCCGCCCCTTCAAGCTGATCCTCTTGCTACGACCAAGCATGCACGCGCCTCGTGCGCGCAGGTCACCGTCGAACAGCGCGACGACATCCTGCAAGGATGGAAAGACGTTCGCCGACGTGTTCGGCACGCCTAGCTGGTAGGCACTCCCCGACACCTCACCAGGCGCAGGCGCCCCTGTTCGTGAAATCAGCGGCGCATGCAGGAACAACATGGCGAGCTGCTGGCAGGGCATGCAACAGGCGGAAGGAAACTTTGTGTTTCGCTCAGTCACGCCATCACCGAAACCACGCAGAAACCTGCTCTTCCAATACAGGAAGTCAGAAGCAGGCGAAGGATTCTGTCGTCACACGAGCTGACCAGAACAACATCTGCACACCGCGTTGGGCCGAGGGGATCGTCCTGAGTACCGACTCGACATCGACCAAGGACATCAGCTCTTGGACAATGCGGAGGCGATCTGGCCGACGAGTACCGCGAAAGGCATGTCGAGCGCGGTGTAGACGTCAGCGGCCAGGGGATCGGCGTTGTCAGCGAGGATTTCGACGATGGCAGTCGAGTAGTCGATCGGGATCACCCCGGCCTGTTGCATGCGCAGCAGACCTGCTTCGCGCTTGGTCTGCCAGAAGGTGCCGGAGGCGTCGATCGCGGCGTAGACGTCGAACCCCTCCGCCGTGGCACTGATGGCCGGGAGGGCGAGGCACACCTCGGTCGAGATGCCCGTGATGATCAGCTTGAGCCGGCCGGTCGCCCGGATCGCCTCGGCCACGCGAGGGTCGTCCCACGCGTTGACGGTCGAGCGATCGATGACCCGCGAGCCGTCGGGAAGCACCTCGGCAAGCTCGGGAATGACCGGTCCCCACATGCTGTCCGCCGCGGTCGTGGTCACCACCAGCGGCAGCCCCAGCACCTGGGCCGCCTTGGCCAGGGCCACCACGTTGTGCTTCAGCTCGCCGACCGGAATGTCACGCACACCGCTGTACAGACCGACCTGGTGGTCGACCAGCACCACGGCCGCGTTATCGCGAGTCAGCCGCTCGGTGAACCTGTTCGCAGACACCCCATCCTCCCTAGATCGTCCTAGGCAGCCGCCCCTCTCCGACTCGCCTGCGACGGCCGTGCCCCCGAGCTTCCCCAGTCACCGGTGACCGCCAAACGAGATTTGATCTTGCTAACGCGGAAGAATGGCGTCGCCACTGCACCCAGGAAGTACCCCGACGAGCCGCAGAGGTATCCCGGCTGAGCTGCGCGAGCGCGCGGTGCGCCTGCACTCGGAGGAGTCAGCAACGACGACCCAGTGCCCGCAGTCGACGACCACTGTTCCGAAAACATCGGTGCGACGCCTTCCTTCGTCCTCCCGACGTGCCCCTGGCCTGGCACTCCACCACGGTGGAGGCGGTTCCTGGAATCACCTGCCCAGCACGAGTGGTTTGAGCCCTCGCGGTTTCAGGTTGCCTGGGCTGTGGTTCAGCAAATCTCGTCGTCGATGTTGCCTCTGGTGACCGACTGTTCGTAGCGCAACGCTCTTTCCCTCACGTCGGCGAATCAGTGGGTCCGCCGACTACTCAGTGGACACGGAACGTGCGCGGGACAAAGTCCCCTTTTTCTCGCCAGAGTCCGGCACTACTGTCGAAAAGGAAGTACATGAGAACCATCGGTGATGTCTTTCCGCCGATGGCTCGGGGAATAATCGCGTACTCCGGCCATTCGCCATCAGGAGGGCGCCTGGTGTTGTCACTACGCACAGTACGATTTTGAAACAGAGATCCACTGAAACCATTACGCCCAACAGCGATGATGAGGAACCGCCATGAAGATCAGCACTGTCTTCGGTCGTCAGCGCACCAACTGGGGAGGTTGGGGCGGCTGGGGCTGGGGCGGCTGGGGTTGGGGCGGCTGGGGCTGGGGCGGCGGCTGGGGCGGCTGGGGCCGCTGGGGTGGCTGGGGTGGCTGGTAACCACGCCCTAGTACTCCCAGAGACCGCATCTAGACCAGCCAATTCCTAGCTAGCTTGCTCTACCGGTTGCTCCCACCCAGAAGGAGTCACACCCTACTGCCGACTGGAAGCAAACAGATATGGGCGGTTGTGCTGTCGTTTCTACTGGACAGCACAACCGTCGCTTTCGTGTCTCAAGGTCGACCGCCTTAGCGCAGCTAGCGCTCTCGCTTCTGTCGAACGCCACGACATGATGGTCGATTGTGCCGCTGCGGCCAGTCCAAGGGGTTTCGACGACCACCGCGCGTTGCGGTGTGCCATGCCATGTTCCCGCCGCGGCGTGGCGTCGCAGTCATCGGGCGCGGACCGATGACTGCGGACTATCCGGGCCGTGGTCAAACTCCCTGAACAGCGCCGCCGCATCCGCTGTGGTCGACTTGGCCCATGATCCAGTGCTGAGCAGCGCCAATAGCAGGACGCCCAGGCCGAGGCAGAGCACCATCCACCACACGCCCTGCGCTATTTCGGTGTAGCTGGCCGGCCCGGCCGTCAGGGCTGGTCCGACGATCGTGCCGGCGATCGCGACGCCCAGGGTGGTGCCGGTTTGCCGGCCGGCGGAGGCCAGCGATCCGGCCACCCCGGCCATCGACCGGGGCATGCCAGAGACAGCCGTGTTGGTGATGGGCGGGTTGACCACACCCAGGAAGATGCCGATCAGCAGGCAGACCGCGAGTACGAATGGCAGCGGCGTCTCGGGTGACAGCCACATCGATGCCCCTCCGCCCAAGGCAAGGGCCACTCCAGCTATCACGAGCGGAATCCGCGGACCACGTGCCCCGACCAGCCGTCCGGTGAAGGGCGAGAGCACCACGACCAGGGCCCCGACCGGAACCAGGCACAGTCCCGCTGACAACGCCGACATGCCGCGCACGTCCTGGAGATACAGGGTGGTCACGAACAGGAAGGCGCTGAACCCGCACAGGGCGAAGAGCGCCATGAGGATCGCCGCGCTGAACGGCACACTGCGGAACAGGCGCAACTCCAGCAGCGGGTCGGTCCGACGCGGTTCGTAGAAGACGATGCCCAGAGCACTCACGGTGGCGACGGCGAACAGGCCGAGGATGGCCGGTGAACTCCAGCCCAGCGACCTGGACTCTATGACCGCGTAGACGACGCATCCCATCAGGAGCGCCACCAGAACCTGGCCGATCGGGTCGAGCCGGCGGGCACGGGCAGCGCGGGACTCGGGAATGAAGATCGCGGCGCACACGATTGCGGCGGCCACGATCGGCACGTTGACGAAGAAAACCGAGCGCCAGCCGAAGACATCGACCAGCGCGCCACCGAGGATCGGCCCCAGAGCCAGGGAGAGGCCGGTCGTCGAACCGAACACACCGATCGCCCGCGCCCGCTCAGCCGGCTCCGTGAACGTGTTGGCCACGATCGCCATCGCCACCGGATTGAGCATGGTGCCACCGACGGCCTGGAGCGCTCGCGCCGCGATCAGCCACTCGATCGTCGACGCCAGCCCGCACAACGATGACCCGAGTCCAAAGACAGCGAGTCCGACGAGGAATACGCGCCGTCGGCCGAAACGGTCGGCCATCGAGCCCGCCAGAACGAGAAAACTCGCCAGCACCAGGGTGTAGGCGTCGACCGTCCACTGAAGACCAGCCGCCGACGCATCCAGGTCGCGTCGAATGGCCGGCAGCGCGACATTGACGATCGAGATGTCCATCACCACGACGATCACGCTGGTGCAGCAGATCGCGAGCACCAGCAGTCGGCGTCGTTGATCGGTACCCCTCTTCGGCGACGAGAACAGGGTTGGGAGATTCATGTCGGGAACGCTAGGTTTTAGAGCGTGCTCGAAGTCAAACGAGACGTGCCGGATCCGATCCCCGAGGCGGGACTGAGCATCTCCGAAGCCGCGCGCCGTAGCGGCGTCAGCGCGCACACCTTGCGTTACTACGAGCGAGCCGGCCTGGTCGTCACGCCCGTGGACCGCACCCACGGAGGCCGCCGCCGATACCACAAGCTCGACCTCGAGTGGATCACCGTCTGCACCAAGCTGCGCGCGACCGGCATGCCCATCAGAGGCATCCGCCGCTACGCCCAGCTCGTGGCCGCTGGCAGAGGCAATGAGCACGACCGCCTGGACCTGCTCGAGTCGCACCGCGACCAAGTGCTCGCCCAGATCTCCGATCTCCAAGAGAACCTGGAGCTCATCAGCCACAAGATCGACGTCTACCGAGGCCGCCTCGACACCGGAGATGCCGACCAACTATGGGCGCCTCGCTGACGACCGACCCATCCCGCCATCGTCAGCAAGGTCATGCCCCGCAACGACCAGCGAGGCCTCGACGTCGAGTTCACCGCAGGACAGGAATTCCGTCGACGAACTCCACAGCCTGCTGGTCGCCCCCGATTCCTCGCACGAACGCTTGCGGGCAACACTCGACAAGAGCCCGTTCACCGGATACAGCATGCTGCGCCGCCTCAAAGGGGCGACCTCGTCGCCGCACGCAACCGCAGTGCGGGCGTTCTCGGTAGCCGCACAGTGCGATCTCCCGACCAGGCCGGCGCGGACGACATGCGCGCGCAACGCTGCTGCTGGCCGCAGTTGCGATCGTGTCGATGATGTTGCTGCCGGCCTCAAAAGGCCCATTCATATCCGCGCAATTCAAGGACGCAGAATCCGGCGTACATCAGCAATCCGAGCACACCCCCGATGCGGATCCGCCTGAGCTCTCCGTCACTGGGCCAGTCGACATCCGCGTCGCGGGTCTTCCACTGCCACCACGAGAACGGACTCAATGCCGCAAACGCCGCGGGAGGCACGAAGAACACACCGAAGATGATCGTGATGGCATCATGCCAGTTCCCCTTTCCCCGCCGGCGATGACAGGCGAAGCCGACCACTGCCGCAGGTGCTTCGTCGTGGTCGTGATCATCAGCGGAAGCCGGTGATGGTGGTGCTGTCGAACCCGTCGGCGAATTGTGCGGCGACAAGGCTGCCTGGTGCCGTTGGTTTGGTCGTATCCGTCACGAACAAGCTCCCGCATTGGCCGGATTCATCGCCGGTTCTGACGTAGGAACACCACACTCTGGTTCCACCCAACCGCACGGACATCGTCGTGAAGCCGACGGAGCCGCACGTCCGCGCGGTCGCTGCTACTCCCGATGTGCCACAGCGGCCAGGGCTGACTGCCCACCGAGGAGTTCGGAGGCGAACTCGCGTCGGGTTCGATTCGCATGACTGACCACAGCGGTGGGGTGTTGCGCGTCGCGGTGGCCATGGACTATCCCGCGTTCGTGGAAGCCGAGAATCGTATCGGCGGCCTGCCCGCCTTGATCAGGAGCGACTCGGGCGGATGCGACGTTCACACCGTTTATCAGGGCGGTGGGACGGAAAGCACGCCACGGACGGTGCGGGTGAGGGGCGGTCGGCTTCGCGCAGCAGGTCAAGGCCAAGCTGCCACCCACCTGACGCCCAGCAAGACCGTGTGCGCGCTTTGATCATTGGCACCACCTCAACCTGCCCCGGTCAGCTTCGCGAGGTCCACCCGTACCAGCCAGGAACGAGCCCGCAGCGGGACACAGCAGCCTCCACATTGGACAACAATGCGGCTCTACGGTCCCGGACACCGTCGTCGCCGGTGGATTCCCGTTCCGGTCCGTCGATGCGAGCGAAACACGCCGGCGCACAGGTCTACCGAAAACCCATGGACGGACACGACCTGCCCAAGATCCTCGTCGAACTCGATCGGGACCTAGCCCTGCGAGAGGCAGGTTCTTGCCGCTGCGATGTCGAACAGCGTACTCGTTGGCTTGCCCCGGAACGATTTGCGGATTCTCCACGTCCAACCAGCGACTGCGGATAGACGACCCAGGAGGGCGAGACCAGTGTTTGATCAGAGTGTGTTCTGGACGTTCTGGGTTTTCTGGGTTGCGCTCATCCTGATCATCAACATCGTGCGGGCGCCCAGGAGAAAGGCCCGGCGTTCCGGGCATTCCTCGACGTTCGGCAGCGACATCGGCAGCGGCTCGACGAGCTATGGCGATACAGGTAGCGGCTCCGACTTCGGCGGATTCAGCTGCGGTGATAGCGGCGGCAGCAGTTCGTCCAGCAGTGACAGTTCCAGTTCCTGCTGAGACTTGCACCGCCGCGGAAGGGGCTGCCGAAACCATGGATTTCAGGAACGAGACCGCCCGCTCGCGGGCGATCGCGACCGGTCACGGGCCGCGAGTCCCACCTGAGCAGGTTGAGCATGTTGGCTGGGCTATATGTACGCAACCTACATAGTTGTGTAGTGTGTCTACTTATGAGAGACGGCATGGCTCGACGACACCTGGGCGGGCTGTTGCCGACCGTGCTTGAGCAAGGCCCGCTGCACGGCTACGAACCTCGCCGCGGCCAAACACCGCAGCAGGGACGCACTCGAACGACGCACAGGCACGATCTACCCGGCCTCATCACGACCAATGATGCTGAGTCGAAATGACAGCCGGAGCCCGGAGCCGGAGCCCGGAGCCGGACCCCGAGGAAACCGGCAGCTGAAAGATCAACGCGGGTCTGCGGTCGTGAGCGAAAACGCCGGTTGCCGCCGGAACGAACACTCACAACCAGATGGCCCGGTGGATCGCGCGCATATTCCACCCAGAACGGAGAAACGCACCGTCGCCCCGGTGATGATCAAGGCCGCATACCGCCACCGCAGAAGATCCGGATCCGAGCGGTCGGCATCCACGCGTGAAACGCGCAAGTCCAGTACGAGGGATCATGAAAAAGCACTTCGCCTTCATCAGCATGCCCGCAGTAGGTCACGTCAACCCCACCCTGCCCCTGGTGACCGAACTGCTGCGCCGCGGCCACCGGGTCAGCTACGCCGTCGGCCGCGAATTGGCCTCCGCAGTGGAGACCACCGGCGCCGACGTCATCGAACTGCCCACCAGAATGCCGGAAACGCAGCGGGGGCAGTTCGGCCCGGAGCAAACGACCGCGATGATCCAGTTCTTCGTCGACGACATCAGAGCCAGCTTCCCGATCCTGCGGCAACGATTCCGCGCCGATGCGCCCGATGCCGTGTGCTTCGACACGATGGCGATCCCCGGGCGCATGCTGGTCGAGAACCTCGGTCTTCCCGGAGTGGCACTGGTGTCCAACTTCGCGTTCAACGAGAAATTCTCGCTGCGCGACGTCATCGCCTCCGACGACGCCGAGTTCTCCGCCGAGGCCTTCGCCGAATTCGGCCAGCGGATCCAACAGATCGGCGCCGAGTTCGGTGTCCGTGCCGAA
>NZ_JBFAKG010000086.1:0-41878 GCF_040655595.1 Saccharopolyspora sp. NPDC050389 | reverse complement strand
GCGCCGGCCGCGCGCTGGCCCGCAGCGCGTCCGGGCCCGGGATCGTTGGTCCCGGCGTTTTCCCCCCGGGGCGCCTGCTCGCGAGCAGGCGCCCCGGTTCGATCAGGACATCACGGGGGGCCGGCTTTGTAACCGACGCCGCGGACCGTCAGCACGACCTCGGGGCGCTCCGGGTCGCGCTCCACCTTGGACCGCAGGCGCTGGACGTGCACATTGACCAGACGGGTGTCGGCGGCGTGCCGGTAGCCCCACACCTGCTCCAGCAGGACCTCGCGGGTGAACACCTGGCGCGGCTTGCGGGCCAGCGCCACCAGCAGGTCGAACTCCAGCGGCGTCAACGCGATCGGCTGGCCGTCGCGCGTCACCTCGTGACCGGGCACGTCGATGGTCACGTCGCCGATGGTGAGCACCTCGGCCGGCTCGGCATCGGTCCGGCGCAGCCGGGCCCGCAGCCGGGCGACCAGCTCCTTCGGCTTGAACGGCTTGACCATGTAGTCGTCGGCGCCGGACTCCAGGCCCAGCACCACGTCGACCGTGTCGCTCTTGGCGGTCAACATCACGATCGGCACGACGGACTCGGTGCGGATGGCCTTGCAGACGTCGATGCCGTTCATCCCGGGCAGCATCAGATCCAGCAGGACCAGGTCGGGCTTGAGCTCGCGCAAGGCAGGCAGCGCCTTGGTGCCGTCGCTGACGACGGCGGTCTCGAACCCCTCACCCCGGAGCACGATGGTCAGCATTTCGGCCAGGGCCGGATCGTCGTCCACCACGAGCACGCGTGCCTTCATGGCCAACATGGTTGCACTTGTCGCCCCGCCGCCGTACATCCACCCGCTGATCGTCGCCGCAGGTCGCGGCGCGGCAACCGATTCGGCCCAGCGAATACCGCCGAATGGAGCATCGAATTCAGTGGTTTCGCACACCGATCCAGTTAGACGCCGAGTGTCGATCGACTCACGTTGCGTAGCAACGGCTTGGGCCATCTGGACGAGTGTGCACTTCGGACAGTGCGGCTCCTCGCCGGGCCGTCGATCGCTTACCGCGCGAGGACGTGCTGGTCGACGAGCGCTCCGAAGTCCACGTGGTTCACGCCGTCCACCACGACCCACGGCGACCACCAGCTCTCGGCGGCGAGCTGCTGGTAGACCTTGCCGCAACGCTGCTGCAACGGGGCATCGGACTCGAAGTTGTCCCGCTGACGGTCCACTTCGGTCCGTTCCCGGTGCTCGGCGCGGGCGGCGGCCACCTCCGACGGCACCTGCAGCAGGATCTGCAGATCCGGCTTCGGCAGCGCGAAGCGCGTCACCTCCAGCTCGCGGACCCAGGCGACGAAGTCGCCGTGGCTGTCCTGGTGGAGCCGAGCGGCGCCGTAGGCGGCGTTCGAGGCGACGTAGCGGTCGAGGAGGACGACGTCGTGCGCGCGGAGGTCCGCGCGCAGCGCGTCCGCCGCGGCGCGGCGGTCGAGCGCGTAGAGGACGGCCATGCCGTGGACGGAGTCGCCGAGGTCGCCGTGGCGACCGCGGAGCGCCTCGGCGACGAGCTCGGCGTGGACGTCGTCGGCGTAGCGCGGGAACGCCGAGCGGGCCACGGAGTGGCCGCGGGCGGTGAGTTCCGCCGCGATGCCGTTGGCGAGCGTGCGCTTGCCGGCACCGTCCAGTCCCTCGATGACGATTAGTCGACCCACACCGACGACGGTAGTCCAGCCGTCGCGCCGCGATCCGGACGCCCTCGACCGGTCGTCCCGGTGCGTGAATCCGCTTTCGCCGCAACCTGTTCTGTTGTATACAGTCGGTATGCCAAAGAATCACTCCTATCGCGCGACCGTTACGTGGACCGGCAACACCGGCGATGGCACCGCCTCGTACCGCGGTTACAGCCGCGAACACGTCGTGGACGTCGACGGAAAGCCACCGCTGACCGCGTCGGCCGACCCCGCCTTCCGCGGCGATCCCGGCCTCCACAACCCGGAAGACCTCCTGGTCGCATCGCTGTCCGAGTGCCACATGCTGTGGTACCTCGCGCTGTGCAGCACCTCCGGCATCGTCGTCACCTCCTACCGCGACGACGCGAGCGGCGCCATGCTGGAGGACCCCGACACCGGCGGGCACTTCACCGAGGTCGTGCTCCGACCGCAGGTGACGATCACCGACGCGGCGATGCTGCCGACCGCCGAAAAGCTGCACGAGCAGGCGCACCGCAAGTGCTTCATCGCCAACTCGGTCAACTTACCGGTCCGCCACGAACCGGAGATCCACATCGCGCAGTGACATCGGGCTGCCGCCGCAGCCGAGCAGGCCGCTGAGGTTCCGCCACCCGCCACGCAGAACAGGCGTTCAGTACCGGTAGTGGTCCGGTTTGTAGGGGCCTTCGACGTCGACGTCTATGTATTCGGCCTGGTCCTTGGAGAGCTTCGTCAGCTCGCCGCCGAGGGCCGCCACGTGGATGCGGGCGACCTTCTCGTCGAGGATCTTGGGCAGCCGGTAGACCTCGTTGTCGTACTCCTCGTGCTTGGTGAACAGCTCGATCTGGGCGATCGTCTGATTGGCGAACGACGTCGACATCACGAAGCTGGGATGCCCGGTGGCGTTGCCCAGGTTCAGCAGGCGCCCCTCCGACAGCACGATGATCGACTTGCCGCCGTCGAACACCCACTCGTCGACCTGCGGCTTGATCCGCACCCGGCGCGCGTCGGCGGCGCGACGCAGGCCTGTCATGTCGATCTCGTCGTCGAAGTGGCCGACGTTGCCGAGGATCGCCTGGTGCTTCATCCGCCGCATGTGGTCGACGGTGACGATGTCCTTGTTCCCGGTCGTGGTGATCACAATGTCGGCCTGGTCGATGACGCTCTCCAGCCGGGCCACCTGGTAGCCGTCCAGCATCGCCTGCAACGCGTTGATCGGATCGATCTCGGTGATGATCACGCGCGCCCGCTGGCCGCGCAGCGACTCCGCCGAACCCTTGCCGACGTCCCCGTATCCGCACACCACCGCGACCTTGCCGCCGACGAGCACATCGGTGCCGCGGTTGATGCCGTCGATCAGCGAGTGCCGGATGCCGTACTTGTTGTCGAACTTCGACTTGGTCACCGAGTCGTTGACGTTGATCGCCGGGAACAGCAGCTCGCCGCGCGCGGCGAGCCGGTAGAGGCGGTTCACGCCGGTCGTGGTCTCCTCGGTGACGCCCCGGACGCCCGCCGCCGTGCGAGTCCACCTGGTCGGGTCGGCGGCCAGCGACGCGCGCAACGAATCCAAGATCACCTTGAGCTCGTCCGGATCGTCGTCCGCCGGATTCGGCACCACACCCGCCTTTTCGCATTGCGCGCCCTTGTGGACCAGCAGGGTCGCGTCGCCGCCGTCGTCCAGGATCATGTTCGGCCCCCGGTCGCCGGGCCAGGTCAGCATCCGCTCGGTGCACCACCAGTACTTCGCCGGCGTCTCACCCTTCCACGCGAACACCGGGACGCCCGCGGGCTCCGCCGGAGTCCCGTACGGGCCGACCACCGCAGCGGCGGCCGCCGCGTCGTCGGTGGAGAAGATGTTGCAGGAAGCCCAGCGCACCTCGGCACCCAGCGACACCAGAGTTTCGATCAGCACGGCGGTCTGCACCGTCATGTGCAGGGAGCCCGAGATGCGGGCGCCCTTCAACGGATGCACCTCGGCGTACTCGCGGCGCAGCGCCATCAGCCCGGGCATCTCGTGCTCGGCCAACCGGATCTGGTTCCGGCCGTCGGCGGCCAGCGCCAGATCCGCGACGGCGAATTCGACACCGTTGCGGGTCTGCAGCTTCTCGACACTCATCTTTCGGCCCCTCTGGAAGATGCGGCCTGGTCAGGGCGCGGATTCGGCAGCCGACCCCGCACCGAGACTACCGTCGGTGTTCGTGTGATCACTCCTGGCGATAGCATCTGGCCAGTGCCGCGCAAGCGCCGCTCCAGCCGCTCCGCGCCCGCCCGGCGCGGCCCAGCCGCTGGTCCGCGCAGCACCCCCTGCTTCGCCGCCTGCCGACCACGCCCTCCGCGGTCGCCGCGCCGCGCGGCTCCCACGGGCCGCGAGACGCGCCGTCGCGCAAATCGCGCCGGGAAACCTGCGAGGAACGCAGGACATGAGGTGCCCCGGACGATCACAATCGGAGGGGCAGAGCTCGCCAGATGTCGATCTGCCGTGGAGAATCGCCACCGGCGTTTCGACGATCAACAACCGCACGGGAGGATCCAGTGCAAATACCCGGGCCCGACACCCGCGTCGTCGAGCTGCGGGTACACGGCATCCTCGGCACCACCGGCGACGAGCTGACCGATTCGGTCGCCTCGGTGGACGTCGCCGGCGATGGCATCGGACGCATCATGCGCCCGGCCGACCGGCTTCGCCGACCGGTTCCCGGACCGATGCTGTCGGCCGGAGACCGCTCGGTGCCCCGCATCGTCGAAGGCTACGTCTGGGGCGGCATGACCTCCGGCGGCCTGGCCAAGGCGACCTGGGCCCTGCTGTTCCCGTTCGCACTGGCCAACATGGCGCACTGGATGCTGCCACCGGCCCGGACCGGCAACCCGATCAGCACCGCGCTCTCCTCCGTGCTGCGCGTGCTGCTCCGGATTTCGGCCCTGCTGCTGACGATGCTGTTCGTCGCGCAGCTGACCGTGGTCACTCTGGACCTGGTCGCCGCGCAGTGCCTCCAGCCCGGCGTGCAGTGCATGGAGTTCGTCCCGGATGCCGTCCGGCACATCGACATCCTGCGTGCCTCGGCCGCTCTGCTGCCCGTTGCTCTCGTGATCCTCCTCATGCATCGCTTGTCCACTGTGTCCTGGCAGGTCTCCGCGCCGAAGACCGACAAACCGCAGCACTCGGCGCGGGCACCGATGCTGCCCGGCGCGAACGTCGTCGCGGACCCGGACACTCCGGTGCTGCGCGCCCTGCACGTCATCGCCGCACTGTCCACTGTGGCGCTGATCGCGCTCGGCGGGCCGTTCGCGATCAGCGCCGATCCGCGCTGGCTGGTCGCCTCGGCCCTGCTCGTCTTCGCCTTGGTCGGAACCGTCGCGCTCGATGACCCGGCCGGAATGCACCCCAACGGCAAGGAAAAGGCACCGCGGATCACTCTCGGGCGCACTCCACGCCGCGCGCTGCTGACCGTGGCCGCGCTACTGCTGTGCTCGGTCGCCCTCTTCCCCGGGCAGCTGGCCGACCAGCTGCCCGGCTCGGGCGCCACGATCGACGCGATCATCGGCGCCTTGGTGATCACCTGCCTCGCGGTGGCCGCCCTGCTCGCGCCCGCCGCACTGCTCGCCCGTCCCGGCTGGAAGACCTGCCCGCCCAGGCTCCGCCCGTGGGCCGGCGGCTGGATGGCCGCCCCCGCGCTGATGGTCGCCTGCATGCTCGGCAACGGTTTCGGCGCGGGCCTCGGCCTGAGCGTGGCCCGGGCACTGGGCGCCTCGCAGGAGCCGGGCGCGCCGGTGCTCAAGCTGCCCACCGCCTACGACGACGTGACGATCTTCTGGGGCGCGACCGCCGTGCTGCTGATCGCCGCCGGGATCATCGGCACCCCGTGGATGCTGCTGAAGCGGTGGCGCGCCGGACGTCGCGATGGCGATGGCGCGGACAGCTCGAACAGCTCCGTGGGCACCGACGACTCGATCCCCGACGAGGTCGCCTTGCTGCACGCCGGGCGGCCGGCGGATCAGCGCGCCGCGGCCAACGCCTGGAAGTGGGCGGACCTGCAGCGCCGCTACTCACATCTCGTCCTCCTCGTGATCGCTGGTGTGCTGGCCGTCAGCACCGCGTTGACCCTGGTGGCCCGGGTCGCCGACCTGCCGGGCTTCACCTGGCTGATCGGGGTCGGGGTCGCCGCGCTCGCGACGCTCGCCGTCGGGTTGCTTCGGATGGTGTACCTGGCCGCCACCAAGCGGGACACCGCCCGCTACCTCGGCGTGCTCTGCGACCTGGCGCTGTTCTGGCCTCGCGAAGCGCACCCCGTGGTGCCGCCGTGCTACGCGCTGAAGGTGATCCCCGAACTCGCCGCCCGCGCCACCGAGCACCTCGCCGACCCGAACACCCGCGTCGTCCTCGTCGGGCACAGCCAGGGCAGCCTGCTCGCCGCCGTCGCGACCGCCCGGCTGCTGGAATCCCTGCCGGAGGCCGACCGCGAACGGGTCGGCCTGGTGACCGCGGGCTCGCAGCTCCAGTGGGCGTACCCGCGGGCGTTCCCCGGCGTGGTGCCCCACGCTTCGCTGCGCGACCTCGCCGGTGCGCTCGGCGGCCGCTGGCGCTCGCTGTGCCGCGGCACCGACCCGATCGGCGGCGCCGTGACCACCTGGAACAGGCAGGTCTACGACGGCATGCTGATCGGGGTCGGGCTGCGGGCCGACGGCACCGAGGGGCCGCTGCCCGCCGCCACCCGTGGACCCACCGGCGCCCTGGTACTCGGCGGCGACCACTGGCTCCCCGACCCGCAGCGCGGCCCGTTCTCCTGCCGGCGCTGGGTGCCCGGCGTGCTCGGGCACACCGACTACAGCGGCGACCCGGAGTGGGACCGCGCCGTCGCGATGGCCGCAGGCCTGGAGACCCCGGTCCGCGGTGCCGCGCTCCCGCTGCGGCCTCAGACCCCGACCCCGGCGCAGGTTCCGGCCACGACGAGCGCACCGAAGACGCCTCACCTGACGGCGCAGGGCGGCGATGGCGGATCCCTCCCCGAGACCGTCGAGGGGTTGACCCGCCCGCAGACCGACTCCGACGAGTCCGAAACCGCCCAGAGCGACGAACGGGAGCGGACCACGGCGGTAGTGCCGCGGCAGCAGGATGCGAAGCCCCGCCCGGAGCCGTCGGTGCTTCCAGAGATCACCGAGCCTCGCGGGCGCAGCGCCCCGTGGGAACGCGGCATGGCGCTACGCGCCTCCGAGCGCTGAGCAACAGCACGTGACCCGGGTATAGAAAGCCAGCCCGGGGCATACCAAGGCGACATGGCGCGCTCCACGCGTGCGCCGAGCGCCGACCTCCGGCGCGGTGGAGGCGCACCCGAAGATCGCACCTCTCCGACGACGCCGGCGTGCACAAACGCCACCGGCAGAGGCTCCCTCCTATCCCCAAGTCCGTACGCCTCGTCGCGGGGACGTACGTCGCGATGACCGTTCCCGGTTCCAGCTGTTTTCCGTGTCATGCCTCCATGATCCGGAGCCGGAAGCCGGAGATCATCACTCAGCCAGGTGAACATTTGTTCGAATAAGGGGACAAAGAAGCGGCGCCGCCCTCCGAGGGCGGCGCCGCTTCGATCGGTCAGCCAGTCGCCCGGCTAGTCCTTGGAATCCCCGCCCTGGGGCAGCGCACCTCCTGCGGCCACCTCGCCGGCCTGGCGCTGGGCCAGCCGCGAGTGGCTGCGGCCGTACAGGAAGTAGATCACCACGCCGGCGGCCATCCAGACCGCGAACCGGACCCAGGTCAGGGCGGTCAGGTTCAGCATCAGCCAGAAGCAGGCGAGGATCGCCAGGATCGGCACCAGCGGCACCAGCGGGGCCCGGAAGCCGCGAGGCAGATCGGGCCGGGTCCTGCGGAGCACGATCACACCGAGCGAGACGAGCACGAAGGCGAACAGCGTGCCGACGTTGACCATCTCTTCCAGCTTGTCCGCCGGGAAGAAACCGGACGCGACGACCACGACCGCGCCGACCAGCACGGTGGCGCGGACCGGAGTGCCGTGCTTCGGGTCGGTCTTGGCCAGGCCGCGCGGCACCAGGCCGTCGCGGGACATCGCGAACAGCACGCGGGTCTGCCCCAGCAGCAGCACCATGACGACCGTGGTCAGACCGGCCAGGGCGCCGACCGAGATGATCGCCGCCGCCCAGTTCACGCCGTGCTGGGCGAACGCCGTGGCCAGCGTGGAACGGGTGCCGTCCTCGGCGGTGGCCAGGTCGGTGTAGGGCACCATGCCGGTGACCACCAGCGCGACCGCGACGTAGAGCACGGTGACGATCGCGAGGCTGCCGAGGATGCCGCGCGGCGCCATCTTCTGCGGGTTCTTGGTCTCTTCCGCCGTGGTGGCCACGATGTCGAAGCCGATGAAGGCGAAGAACACCAGCGACGCCGCGGCCAGCAGGCCGAAGACGCCGTACGTGCTGGTCTCGCCGCCGAGGATCAGCGACAGCAGGGACTGCTCCAGCTTCGGGGTGTCCTCACTGCTGGGCTGCGCCGGCGGGATGAACGGCGAGTAGTTGGCCGAGTTGACGTAGGCCAGGCCGACCACGATGACCAGCAGCACCACGGCCACCTTGATCAGCGTGATCACCAGGCTGACGCGGGCCGACAGCTTCGTGCCGAGGGCGAGCAGCGTGCACAGCACCACCGTGAGCAGCACGGCGCCCCAATCGAACTGCAGCGGGCCCATCGGCAGGACCGTGGGCGCCTCCAGGCCGATCAGCTTGAGCACCTGCTCCAGGTAGATCGACCAGCCCTTGGCCACCGCGGCCGCCGCGACGGCGAACTCCAGGATCAGGTCCCAGCCGATGATCCAGGCGACGAACTCGCCGAACGTCGCGTAGGAGTAGGTGTACGCGCTGCCCGCGACCGGAACGGTGGAGGCGAACTCGGCGTAGCACAGCGCCGCCAGCCCGCAGGCGATCGCCGCGAGCACGAACGCCAGCGACACCGAAGGACCGGTGACATCACCCGCGGTTCGCGCGGCGAGCGTGAAGATGCCGGCCCCGATCACCACGGACACCCCGAAGACGATCAGGTCTCGGGTACCGAGGTTCTTTCGTAGCTTGGTGTCCGGTTCGTCGGTATCCAAGATCGATTGTTCGACCGATTTGGTTCGCCACAGCCCAGTGCCTGGCACTGTCGCCTCCCTCATTAAGCCCAAATGGTGGGTCCGCACCCTAACGCGGGAGTATCTCGACCGGAACTCGCTTGCTTGAGTCCGCCACCCGTTTCGTTAACTCCTTGTAATGCAAACATGCATCGCCACTACACCCTGAAGCGGGATATCTGCCCGTTGTCACCTACGTACGGTGATCGTTCGGGAACCGCCCCGACGTCGCACAGGCACATGATGTCGGGGATCCCGGACCGGGGCAGCACCTGGCGTTCCGCCGCGGGACGGTCACTGGGTCACGGCGCGGCCCCGCTCCAGATCCGGTTCGAGGTAGATCAGCCGGGCCGCGGGCACCTTCGCCCGGACCCGCGCCTCGGCGCCGTCGATCTCGGCCGCCACCTCGGCCACCGACAGCGACGGGGCGAGACCGATCTTGGCGGCGATCAGCAGCTCGTCCGGGCCGAGGTACTGGGTGCGGATGTGGATCACCTTCTCCACGCGCTCGGACTCCAGCTGGGCCACGATCTCGTCCAGCACGTCGCGGGTGGCGCCCTCGCCAATGAGCAGGCTCTTGGTCTCGATGATCAGCACGATCGCGATCGCCCCCAGCAGCACGCCGATGCACGCGGTGCCGATGCCGTCCCACACCGGGTCGCCGGTCAGCACGGTGAGCCCGACGCCGCCGAGCGCGAGCACCAGGCCGATCAGCGCGCCGAAGTCCTCCAGCAGCACCACCGGCAGCTCCGGGGTCTTGGCCTGCCGGATGAACTGCCACCAGGTCTGCTCGCCCTTGATCGCCTTCGATTCCTTGATCGCGGTGATGAAGCTGAAGGTCTCCAGGCCGATCGCGATCACCAGGATGACCACCGCCACCCACGCCGACTTCAGCGGCTCGGGGTGCTGGATCTTGTGGATGCCTTCGTAAAGCGCGAACATCGAGCCCAGGCTGAACAGCAGCAGCGCGACGACGAACGAGTAGAAGTAGCGGTCCCGGCCGTACCCGAAGGGATGCTCCGGGGTGGGTTTGCGCTGCGAGGTCTTCTGCCCGAGCAGCAGCAGGCCCTGGTTCGAGGTGTCGGCGACCGAGTGCACCGCTTCCGCCAGCATCGACGAGGAGCCGGTGAACAGGAACCCGCCGAACTTGGCCACGGCGATGCCCGCGTTCGCGGCCAGCGCGGCCAGAATGGCCTTGGTTCCGCCTCCTGCTGACACGATGTATCTCCCGATTCGGTGTGCGGGGAGGCCGGTGCCCGGCCCGATGACGGGAGAAATCTACCCGTTGGCTCCCCGCCGGGGGATCAGGTCCGCAGAACGCGCGAAATCGGACCGCGGTTTCAGAACGCGCCCGCGGCGGCGCGGAAGACCTGCGCGTTGCCGTCGGCGTCGAGGTCGACCGGGTGCACCTCCACCGCCGGATCGGATGCCGCCAGCCACACCGAGTGGCCGCGCTCCAGCACCAGCTCGCGCGGCAACGACCCGTTGCCGCGGTGCGCGCCGCTGGTCAGCCGGACGCTTCCCCTGGTGCACAGCAGTATCTGCGGCCCTGGCGAGTCCAGCCGGACCGCGCCGCCCTCGGCCGGCGTCCAGTCCAGCCTGGACAGCTCGAACTCGTCGGCCGGCGTCCGGTAGGCGGTCAGGTTGGCGTCCAGCGACTCGCCCTTGAGCACCCGCATGTCGCCGCAGGCGAAGTCGAGGACCCGCAGCAGTTCGGGGACGTCGACGTGCTTGGGGGTCAAGCCACAGCGCAGGATGTTGTCCGAGTTGGCCAGGATCTCGATGCCGGTGCCGTGCAGGTAGGCGTGCAGGTTCCCGGCGGGCAGGAAGATCGCCTCGCCGGGCTGGAGCACGATCCGGTTCAGCAGCAGGCTGGCCAGCACTCCGGCGTCGTTCGGGTAGGCCTCGCCGAGCTCGAGCACCGTCCGGCACTCCAGCGCGAACTCGCCGTGCTCGCGCACGTGGGCCACGCAGGCGTCCAGCAGGTCCGGCAGCACCTCGCGCAGGTAGTGCTCGGGGAGCGTGATCCAGGTGGTGAACAGGGCGCGCAGGCCGTCGGCATCGGGTTGCGCGGCCAGCAGTTCGCGGTGGGCGCGCAGGCTCGGGACGGCGAGCTCGTCCAGCAGGCGCACGGTTCGCTGCGCGTCGCGGAACCCGGCCAGCGCGTGGAACTCGGTCAGCGCGCAGATCAGCTCGGGCTTCGCGGTGGGGTCCGGGTAGTTGCGGTTGGGGGCGTTGCGGGCGATGCCCGCTCCCTCCTCCCGATGGAAGCCCTCGGCCGCCTGCGCCGCAGACGGATGCGCCTGCAGGCTCAGCGGCTCGTCGGCCGCGAGCACCTTGAGCAGGAACGGCAACCGGCCGCCCCAGCGGTCCACGCACGCCGGGCCAAGGTGGTGCGCCGGGTCGCTGTCCAGCAGGGACAGCAGCGACACCTCTTCCCCGCCGGACCGGACCACCCGCGACGGGTCGCCCGGGTGGGCGCCCATCCACAGCTCGGCTTCCGGGTGCGGCGTGGGAACGGGCCGACCGAGCAGATCAGCAATAGCGGTACGCGAGCCCCACGCATAGGGGCGCACCGCGTTCCGCAGTAGCTCCACAGTCGTTTCTCGCTTCCTCGTCCTCGCGTCTGCTCGTGCACGACGCCCAGCACAGCACACCGCGCCGGACCGGCGGGCGGCATCGGGGGCATCCCCTGAACTTTCCCTCAGTGCATCGCCATCGCCGGCCAGCCGGGCCCGTTCAAGGTGCCGGCGGCAAGCCCCAGGTACACGGCGGCCAGATCGAACCGGGCGGCCAGCGCCGCGGACCGCAGCACGGCGTCGTCGCCCACCGACTCGCCGGGCGTGACCAGGTCCGCGCTTGGCAAGTCCCGCGTCGCGGCGCGTTCGAAGGCCTCCCCCTGCTCGTCGTACCGCGCGCTGACCAGGAACACGCGCAGCAGTGCGCCGGGGTTGTCCTCGGGGTCGGCGAACAGGTCCGCCTCGGAGCCGACCGAGGCGGCGGCACGGTGCAGCGCCCGCTCGGTGACCGCCTGCGGGTAGTCGGCGACGTCGCAGGGCACGCCGGCGTGGCAGCCGAGCGCGAACGCGCCGTGCGCCGCAACCGCCGTGGACACCGGGTCGAGGCCCCAGAGCAGCGGGGCGCGGTCGGCCAGCCGCAGTGCCAGCGACTTCGCGGGGTTGACCAGCGATTCGTGGCTCGGGTGCGCGCGTTCGGCTTCCCGGTCGAGCACGTCGGCCAGGTTCTCGGCGTCGAAGCGCAGCAGGCCGAGGGCGCCGAGCGTGCTGAGCCCGGCCGCGAAGACGTGCGCGAACGACAGCGCCGGTGGCACCGGGATGCGCGGCGGGAGCAGTTTGGCGCGGCCCGCACCGGCGGCCGCGACCGGGCCGTCCGCCGGAGCTGCGAGCACGACCGTCGCACCGCGGCGGCAGGCCACCGAGACCGCTTCGGCCAGCACCGCGTCGCCGACGTCGTCGGTGTGCGCGAAGACGACGTCCAACGCGCCGACCCACGCCGGGACCGTTTCGGCGACCACCAGCGGAACCGGGCACCGCGGCCCGGCCAGGGCCGCCAGCAGGCCGCAGACCGCCGGGCCGACGCCCGGCCTCGCCAGCAGCACCACGGCACGCGGGCGCCCGTCGCCGAGCTCGGCCAGGTCCACTTCGCCCGCGGCCTCCACCGCGGCTCGGACCTGCGCCCCGGAGAGCGCGGCGAGCCGCAGCAAGCCGCCGGAATCCACGTCGGCCAGCCTGGCCGGGTCGTCGAAGAGACTGTCGTCCAGCACGAACGTCACCCCTCCCCGGCCGCGCCGGGGGCCGGCCCCCCGACCGCCTCGTCCAGCAGGAGCACCGGAATTCCGTCCCGGACCGGGAAACCGCGGCCGCAGGAGGTGCACGTCAGGTAGTCGGCCTGCGCGTCATCGCCGAGCCCTGGACGCAACGGTCCGTGCTGCGGGCACGGGCATGCCAGGATCTCCAACAGCTGTGGTTGCAGGTCAACGGCCACTTTTCCTCCCAAACTCACCCGCGCCGACCTCGCGGGCACACACTGGCGACCATCGCGGCGACACCGGGACGTCATCCTCGGACGACTGCCAGCACCTCATCGCGCAGCGCGGTCATCGCGTCAGTGTCCCTTGCCTCCACGTTGAGCCGGAGCAGCGGTTCGGTGTTGGACGGGCGCAGGTTGAACCAGGAGCCGTCCGACAGCTCCACGGTAAGCCCGTCGAGCTCGTCCACACGAGCGCCATTGCGGTCACCGAAGGCCGCGGCCACGGCGCGCATCCGGGCCTGCTGGTCGTCGACCGTCGAGTTGATCTCGCCGGAGGCGGCGTACCGCGAGTAGTCGGTCATCAGTTCCGACAGCGGCTGGTCCTGGCCGCCGAGCGCGGCTAGCACGTGCAACGCGGCGAGCATGCCGGAGTCGGCGCGCCAGAAATCGCGGAAGTAGTAGTGCGCGGAGTGCTCGCCGCCGAAGATCGCCCCGGTCTCGGCCATCGTCTGCTTGATGAACGAGTGCCCGACGCGGGTGCGCACCGGCTTTCCGCCGTGCTCGGCGACGATCTCGGGCACGGCCTTGGAGGTGATCAGGTTGTGGATGACCGTCCCGCCGGGCTCCTTGGCCAGCTCGCGCACCGCGACCAGCGCGGTGATCGCGCTCGGCGCGACCGGTTCGGCGCGCTCGTCGACCACGAAGCAGCGGTCGGCGTCGCCGTCGAAGGCCAGCCCGGCGTCGGCGCCGACCTCGCGGACCTTGGCCTGCAGGTCGACCAGGTTCGCCGGGTCGAGCGGATTGGCCTCGTGGTTGGGGAAGCTGCCGTCCAGTTCGAAGTACATCGGCACCAGCTCGATCGGCAGGCCGTCGAAGACGGTCGGCACCGTGTGCCCGCCCATCCCGTTGCCGGCGTCGACCACGATCTTCAGCGGGCGGATGCCGCTGATGTCGACCAGCGAGCGCAGGAAGGCGGCGTACTCGTCGACGAGGTCGCGGTGCGTGGCGGTGCCCTTCGCGCCCAGGAACTCCGGCACGCCGTGCGCGACCAGCTCCTGGATCTCGGACAGGCCGCTGTCCTGGCCGACCGGGGCGGCACCGGCGCGGCACAGCTTGATGCCGTTGTAGCGGGCCGGGTTGTGGCTGGCGGTGAACATCGCGCCGGGCAGATCGAGCCGCCCGGATGCGAAGTACAGCATGTCGGTGCTGGCCAGGCCGATGTTGATCACATCGACGCCCTGACCGGTGACGCCTTCGGCGAACGCCGCGGCCAGTCCCGGCGAGGATTCCCGCATGTCGTGCCCGATGACCACCGCCGGGCCACCCACGAGCCGGGTGAAGGCGGCGCCGATCTCCCGCACCACGTCGGCGTCCAGGCCGTCACCAACCACCCCGCGGATGTCGTAGGCCTTGACGATCCCCGACAGGTCCCGCACGCTGCACCCTCCCCGTTTCGCGTCCGACGACGTGGCTCGAAGCCTACCGGCGATCGAGGGCGCGGTGGCGTCAGCTTGGCCCACGCGAGCTGTTCGTCACGATCTATTCACTCGTCGATCGGATCGGGCAGCGCCCGCAGATGTCCGCGCCGGCTGCCGCCCGGGGTCAGGCCCTGGGCCTCGACCGGCCGGTCCGAGCGACCGGCCTCCCGCACGGCCTCCGCTAACGCGGTCAGGTCGTCGTCGGAGGGTTCCGGTGGCGCGAATTCGCCTTCGTGCCGCACGACCTCCCAGCCCTTCGGCACGGTGAGCCGAAGCGCGTGCGCTTCGCACAGGTCGTAGCTGTGCGGTTCGGCGTAGGTGGCGAGCGGGCCGACGACCGCGGTGGAGTCCGCGTAGGCATAAGTGAGCGTGGCGACGGCCGGGTTGGTACACCCGGTCCGCGAGCAACGCCTCACGCTCCGCACGACACGCACGATAGCGCCCTCGCTCCGGCGCGCGGCGCAGGCACGCGGAAACCGCTCGCGACAGGCCGCGCGAGCACCGGTTTCCGGGTCAGCTCTGCGCGAACAGCAAGCGGCGCGACGGTCGTTTTGCGCAGGTTGTCCTGCTGGAAGGGGCCGCCGCCGGTCAAGGTCGTGCGCCGTCCGGGGCCCGGCGGGTGGCGGAACGCGAATCCTCCCGACGCTTGTCCCGACCTTGACCGCCGAAGGCGTACCCTCGGCCCGTGGTGACCGCACGTGGATCTCGGCGTCGAAGCCGCTTCCGCCGGGACCGGCGGGGCCGTGGCCTGCGCGGACCGCTGTACCCGTCCTCGGTTCCGGTGTCGCGCAGCCGCTCGCAGCGGTTCGACGCGCTGGTACTGGAGGCCCTCGAACCGATCGAGCAGCGCTGGCACGCCGAACTGACGCAGCTCGACGTGGCCGTCGACGAGGTGCCCGAGATCACCAGCACCACCCCGGAGAAGCTGGTCTGGGACGACGACGTGGTGGTCGACGCCAACGTGCCGCTGGCCCGGCTCGTCCCGGCGGGCGTGGACCGGCGCGGCCTGCCGACCCGGGCGCGCATCGTGCTGTACCGGCGACCGCTGGAAGCGCGGGCCCGCGACGGCACGGACATGGCAGACCTGCTGCACGACGTGCTCGTCGAGCAGGTCGCGACCTACCTCGGGCTGGACCCCGACGTCATCGAAGGCCAGTGACTCACGGCCGCACCTCCACACCGCTCAACGCCTCCGCCAGCGCGTCCAACGCCGAGGCGTACGCGTGTTCGGGCGGAGTGGCGTAGCCGACGACCAGCCCGTCCATCGCGGGCATCGTGGCGTCCGGGTGGCGGAAGCCGGCGAGCCCGTCGAGGGCGATGCCCCGCCGGGCCGCGGCCGCGACAGCGGAGCGCTCGGAGCCGGGCGGCAGGCGGAGCACCGCGTGCAAGCCCGCGGCGACGCCGGTCGCGGTGACGTGCGGAGCACGTTCGAGGAGCCTCGCGACGAGCTGGTCGCGGCGGCGGCGATAGCGCTGGCGCATGCGGCGGACGTGGCGGTCGTAGTGCCCTGAGTCGACGAAGTCGGCGAGGGCGAGCTGGTCGAGGACACTCGCCCAGGCCTCCCGTTCGCCCTTCACCGCCAGCACGTCGTCGACCAGGTGCTCGGGCAGCACCATCCAGCCCAGCCGAACCGCCGGCGACAGGCTCTTGCTGACCGAGCCGATGTACAGCACCCGGTCCGGGTCCAGGCCCTGCACCGCGCCCACCGGTTCGCGGTCGTAGCGGAACTCGCCGTCGTAGTCGTCCTCCAGGACCAGCCCGTCGCGGGCCCTGGCCCAGTCGACGACGGCGGCTCGCCTGGCCGGGTGCAGCGGGCCGCCGGTCGGGAACTGGTGCGCGGGCGTCAGCAACACCGCGCGCACTCCCTTGCGGGACGGCAGTTCGTCGACGCGGGGCCCGTGCTCGTCGAGTTCGAGCGGGACGGTCCTGATCGACGCCTGGTGCAGCAACTCGCGGTGGAAGGGGAGGCCGTAGGACTCCACGGCGAGCGGACCGCGCAGGACGCCCGGGAACAGCAGGCGCAGGGCATGCGCGAAGCCGGAGCAGATCACGATCTGGTCCGGTCGCGCTCGCACGCCGCGGGCCCGTGACAGGTAGTCGGCCAGCGCTCGCCGCAGCTCGGGCCTGCCCTGCGGGTCGCCGGGGCCGAAGGCCTCGTTCGGCGCGGCGTTGATGGCACGCCGGGCTGCGGCCAGCCAGGCGGTGCGTGGGAACGACGCGGCGTCCGGCTGGCCCTGCCGCAGGTTGTGGACCGGCGCGGCGACGCTCCGCGTCTCTTTCGGCGCACGGGCTGGTTTGCGGGGTTCGGCGCGCTGCGCGACACGGGTGCCGGAGCCTTGGCGGGCGGTCAGCCAGCCCTCCGCGATGAGCTCGGCGTAGGCGGCGGCGACGGTGTTGCGGGCGAGGCCCAGGTCCGCGGCCAGCGATCGGTACGGCGGCAGCCGGGTGCCCGGCGTCAGCCGCCCGGATCGGATCGCCTCCCTCAGAGCGCTCATGAGCACCGACCGGCGACTCCCCGGGCCCGACAGGTCCAGGTGCAGGTCGCTGCCGGTCTGTTCGGCCGAATTGACCCAAGAATCTGACACGGAAATGCACTCTACGACCGGTCGATTCTCGTCCTAGCGTGGTGACCATGACGAACAACGACACGAAGCGGCTCAACTTCGCGAAGTCCGCACCGAAGGCGTTCAAGGCCCTGATCGGGTTCGACGCCGCGGCGCGGGAGGACCTCGACCCCGCGCTGGTCGAACTCGTCCAGATCCGCGCGTCCCAGCTCAACGGCTGCGCGTACTGCCTGCACATGCACACCTCGGACGCCCGCAAAGCCGGGGAGAGCGAGGAGCGGCTGCACATGGTGCAGGTGTGGCGGGACGCCACCGGCTTCTTCACCGAGGCGGAGCTGGCGGCGTTGGAGCTGACCGAGGCCGTCACGCTGGTGTCCCGAGGCGGCGTGCCGGCCGACGTCTACGCCCGCGCCGAGGAGCACTTCGCGGAGCCGGAGCTGGCCCGGCTGCTCGCGCTGATCTTCACCATCAACACCTGGAACCGCATCGCGCTCAGCACGGCCAAGGTCCCGGGCACCGACGAGCGCACCGCCGCCTGACGAATCGGCGCCCGGTGCCGCGACGCCAGGATTTCCGGCAATAACGGGAAAAACTCCTCGCCTGCCGATCCCACGGCTCAGGCGCTCCGGGGTTTCGCACGGCGGCGTTCGGGGAGCGCCGCGACGAGGGTGAACAGGCTGAACGCCAGCTGCAGACCCAGGAGCGCGGTACGCGGAACCTCCGTATAGCCGACCTGGACCTCGGCCGCGTTCTCCGGCAGCGGGATCGCCACCTGGTGGCCCCAGGCCGTGGCCAGCGGGAACGTCCGGCCGTCGATCCGGGCGTACCAGCCGGGCTCGTTCTCCGCGCCGAGGACCAGCGCCCGGCCGGCGCCGCCCTCGGACATCCGGACCGTGAACAGCGGTAGCTCGGCGGCCACCGGCAACGGCCTCGCCTCCGGTGTCGGGGCGGGCTCGGTGCGCGCCTGCCGCGCGAGGTCGGGCCCGAGCAGCTCGACCGGGCTGCTCGGCAACAGCAACTTCAGAACGCGCCGCCCGTCGGGCAACCGCTCGTGCTCGGCGACCAGCCCCGCAGCGACTTCCGGTAGTCGCGAATCGTCCGGTACCGCGATGAAGCCGACACCGCGAGCCGCCGTCGCCGCGAGCGCAGCGCGCGCCCGCGCGGGATCGCCGGACTGCAGGTCGTCGTCGACCCGGCGGAGCCAGTCGACCGCCGTGCCGACCGGCGCGAGGTCGTCGTCGCCGAAGCGGGGCGCGGTGCCGTCCACGAGCCGCGCGGGTTGCGGCCCGGGGTCGAGGATCAGCAGCGAACCGGGCAGATCCGCCGCGATCGTCTGCTGAGCGCGCAGCGGCCCGTCGATCGTGGCGAACGCGGCAGCGGACGCCAGCCCCAGCAAGCCGACCGCCAGCAACGGCACCAGGATCTTGCCGGGCACGCGCGGCTTCCGCGCCACCAGCACGATCCACCCGCACCCGGCCGCGGCGATCACCAGCGGTCCGCCGGTCCAGCCGGTCGTGCTCGGGCCGCCGGTGATCGGTTCGGCGGCGAGGTTGTCCACCATCGCGGCCAGCGCCCAACCGAAGATCGCGACGGCCGCGCCCGGCAACATCCGCGGCGACCAAGCGGTGACCAGCGCGGCGATCGCAGCGAGCGCGAACACCGCGCCGACCAGGCTCGCCGGCGACCCGTCCGGGCTCAACGCCAGCAGCCAGGCGCCCGCCGGAGTCTCGATGATCCGCGCGCCGAGCCCGTGCAACAACATCTGCGGGTGGTGCAGCAGCACGGCAGGCCACGGCAGCAGGCACGCGACGGACAGCAGCGCCACCGCCACCAGCCCGGCCACCCGGCGCCGATCACGCGAACCCGCGCTCGG
Organism: Saccharopolyspora sp. NPDC050389; assembly: GCF_040655595.1. Classification (NCBI taxonomy): domain Bacteria; kingdom Bacillati; phylum Actinomycetota; class Actinomycetes; order Pseudonocardiales; family Pseudonocardiaceae; genus Saccharopolyspora; species Saccharopolyspora sp. NPDC050389. Next base: position 23,183 of record NZ_JBFAKG010000086.1, on the reverse strand, counting down.
CAGCACGACGAAAGCGAGCAGGGCCAGCACGATCAACGCGATGTGCAGCAACGGAGCGAAGGCACCCAGCACCGCGAGGCCCAGGGCGGTCAGACACGCCGTTCCCAACCGCTTCCCGTCGGACCGCCCGACCACGGAGACGATCCCGGCCAGCAGCAGCGGAACCAGGATGTGCGCGACCACGACGTCCAGCCGCCCCTGCCCGGCGGAAAGCGAAGCCGCAGGCAGCAAGGCGTATGCACCGGCCGCGAAGGCTCGCCGCAGCCGCGACACCGGAAGCGCGCGGGTCGCGAGGTAACCGCTGAGGCCCGCCAGCGGAGCACCGAACAGCAGCAGCACCGACGCCACCACCGACGGTCCACCTAGGACAGTGCCGAACAGTGCGAGCACCAGCAGCGACGGCGAAGCCGACGCGCCGGTACCGCCGTTCACCGGATGCCAGGCGGCCAAGTAGTCGCGCCAAGTCGTCGCCAGGTCGGCCACCGGCAGCATCCGGCCGCCTTGCAGACCGGCCCCGAACCGGTCGGCGAGCAGTCCATTGGTGACGAGCGCGAACAACGCGAGCAGCACCGTCAGCACCACGGGCGGCGTCAGCAGCAGTTCACGCAGCACCCGCCAGCGATCGACCGGCACGAGCAGCAGGTCCCGCCGCATCGCGTCCCGCTTCAACGGCGACGGCTTCGGCGCCCCGATGTCCGGCACCGGCACCACGACCAGCCCCGACCGGCCCGGCTTGTCGGGCCGCGGCGCTTCGGGATCGGCCTTGATGAGCCAGCCCGCCAGCTCCCGCCCCAAGGCCAGATCCCGCCGCACCCGCTCCCGGACCAGGCCCTCGAACGCGGTGCGCGCCCAGTTCCGCAACCGAGCCGGCCGACTCGTGAACAGCCCTCGGACGCTGTGCCGGACCGGAATCGTCGTGGCGCGCGAAGCCCGGCCGGCCAGCAGCTTCAACCGCCCGCCGAGCAAACCGCGCAGCGCCGCGAACTCCGCGCCCGCCTCGTCCCACCGCCGCAGCGCCGCGAAACCGCACATCCGCAACAACGCCAGGCAGAACATCCGTGGCAGGCCGAGCAGAAACGCCCACACCGGCGCATTCACCAAGAACGTGCGAACCTGATCGGCCCGTTCCCCCGTCCTGGAACCGCGCTTCGCGGCCGCATGCCGCATCCGCGCCCCGGGAACCCATCGGACGCCGTGCCCGTCCAGGTTGATCCGCCATCCCAGGTCGACGTCCGCGCTGCCGCCGAGATCCGCGTCGAAACCGCCGAGTTGCTCGAAGGCATCGCGCCGCACCAACGCACCGGCCGTGGTCACCGCCAGCACACCGGACGCCGGTGGCGCTTCGGCGACCAGCTCCGGGTCCAGTTCGGACGGTCCGATGCCGGTCTGCCGGTGCCCGGCGGCATCGGTGCTCAGGCCCGCATCCACCACCAGCCGGGGATCCGCCCAGTCCAACCCGAGCGGGCCGAGCAGCGCCGCGGCCGAATCCTGCTCGGCGGCGCGCAGCAAGCGCTCCAGGCATTCCTGCTCGGGTGCGGAATCGTCGTGCAGCAGCCACAACCAGCGCCCCGGATCGGCCCACTGCTTGGTCCCGTGCGCCAACGCCTCCGCGACTGCGGCGCCGAACCTGGTGTCGCGCGGCATCGTGAGCACGTCGTCGACGACTCGATCCGCGCGCGCCCGCGCCAGGAGTTCCGCGGTGCGGTCGGTCGAACCGGTGTCGACGGCCACCACGTGCCGCGGCTTTTCCGTCAGGTCGCCCAGCGCTGCGAGAACCTCCGGCAGCCACGAATCGCCGTCGTGACAGACCAACACCGCCAGCACCGGCGCGACCAAAGTGCCCTCCCGCTAACCTGATCCACTACCGCTGAACGGTAATGCACCAGGAGCGGAAGAAAACCCCCTCGAAACGAACTCCGGCCGATCAGACCGCGCGGCGCTTGAGCTTGCGGCGCTCTCGTTCGGACAGACCGCCCCAGATGCCGAAGCGCTCGTCGTGCTGCAACGCGTACTCCAGGCATTCGGAGCGCACCTCACAGCCCGCGCAGATGCGCTTCGCCTCCCGCGTCGAGCCGCCCTTCTCCGGGAAGAACGCCTCAGGGTCGGTCTGGGCGCACAGCGCGCGCTCCTGCCATTCCTGTTCGTCGTCGCCCATCTCGAACAGCTCGGCCAGGACGTCGAGTTCCGCCGCGGTGGCGTCCCCACGCTCCGCGAGGCGGCTATCTCCTGATTCCCACATCGTTTGGTTTCCCCCGATTTCTCCCGTTCCCGCCGGCCCTCCCCAGGGCCGGAACAGGGCGCACTCCTGATCGCAGGTCGCCCGGGCTCCGTTGGCCGGGAGCCCCGCGCTTCGACGGCGGCGGCGCCGTCGCCGACCGACCGCGCCGCCCGCCTCTCACCGCCGGCAGCGCTTCGATCGACCCGTGCCCGACCGGGTCTCCCGCACCCGGTCGGCCGCCGCCTGCGACCATCCAACCGGCTTCCACCCGAAGAACGATCATTTCAGCGACGAATGACACTGCTGTGATTACACCCGTGTAGCTCCTTGCGGTCAAGCGGAGACCATCCGTAGGGGGACATCCCGCGCAGGCCGCCCAATGGGCGCGTTCGGCGCATCGCCGGTACTCCGCGTGCAGCATCGGCAAGCCCCATGATCATGGATACCACCGCGTGGCCGACTGCGCCGCCGTGCAGGCGCGGACCGCCACCGAGTCGTTCATGGACACTGGAGGCGTGAGCAACTCCGCGGTTCGAGTAAGTCCCCTGTTCCTCGGCCTGGTCGGGCTGACCGTGCTGGGCGGCGTGCTCGCCACGCTCGAGAACAACGCCGCCCGGGTCGGCGGCGTGGTGCTGATCGTGCTCGGCGGCTGGGCGACCTCGTTGTGCCTGCACGAGTTCGGGCACGCGATCACCGCGTTCCGCGGCGGCGACTGGTCGGTGCGGGCCAAGGGCTACCTGACGCTGGATCCCCGGCGCTACACCGACCCGGTCCTGAGCATCGTGCTGCCGCTGATCTTCGTGGCGCTCGGGGGCATCCCGCTGCCGGGCGGCGCGGTGTGGATCAACCACCACGCGTTGCGGTCCCGGCGCACCGAGTCGATGGTGTCGCTGGCCGGGCCGCTGATGAACCTGGTGCTGGGCCTGCTGATCAGCACCGCCGTCGCGATCGTGCCGATGCCGATCGGACTGTCGGCGGGGCTGTCCTACCTGGCCTTCCTGCAGGTGATCGCGTTCGTGCTGAACATCCTGCCGATCCCCGGCCTGGACGGGTACGGCGCGATCGAGCCGTGGCTGTCCGGTCCGGCCCGCCGGTTCGGCGAGAAGGCGCGGCCGTGGGCGCCGCTGGTGCTGTTCCTGCTGCTGATCGGGGTGCCGTTCGTCGGCCAGGCGTTCTTCGGGCTCGCCTACTTCGTGTTCGACCTCGTCGGGGGCGACGCGGTGCACGGCTACCTGGGGCAGAGCATGTTCCGCAGCATCTTCGGTTTCCTGTGATGACTCCGATGACCGGACGGTCGTCAGGTTCACGCCCGGGCGTGCGAGGATCGGGGCCGTGAAGGTCGTAGTTCTGGTCGGCGGAGTCGGCGGCGCGCGTTTCCTGCTTGGGGTCAAAGCGGCGTTGGGACTGCCCGCGATCGGCGAACCGCAGCAGCAGTCCGAGCACGAGATCACCGCGGTGGTCAACGTGGGTGACGACGTGTGGATGCACGGGTTGCGGGTCTGCCCGGACCTCGACACCTGCATGTACACCCTCGGCGACGGCATCGACACCGAGAAGGGCTGGGGCCGGGTCGACGAGACCTGGTCGGTCAAGGAGGAGCTGGCCGCCTACGGCGCCGAACCGACCTGGTTCGGGCTCGGCGACCGCGACATCGCCACCCACCTGGTTCGGTCCCGGATGCTGCGCGCGGGCTACTCGCTGTCGGCGGTGACCGAGGCGCTGTGCGACCGGTGGCGCCCGGGCGTGCGGCTGCTGCCGGTCACCGACGAACGGGTCGAGACGCACGTCGCGATCGACGATCCGGAGCACGGCGACCAGCGGGCGGTGCACTTCCAGGAGTGGTGGGTGCGGTACCGCGCGGAGCCGAAGGCGCACGCGATCGTGCCGGTGGGCGCCGACGAGGCGAAGCCGACGCCGGCCGTGCTGGATGCGATCGAGCAGGCCGACGTGGTGCTGCTGGCGCCGTCGAACCCGGTGGTCAGCATCGGGACGCTGCTCGCGGTGCCGGGTTTCCGCGCCGCGCTGCGGAAGACGTCCGCGCCGGTGGTGGGGCTGTCGCCGATCGTCGGCGGCCGGCCGCTGCGCGGCATGGCGGACGCCTGCCTGACCGCGATCGGAGTGGACAGCACCGCCGAGGCGGTCGGCCGGCACTACGGTTCCCGGCAGGACGCCGAGGGCATCCTGGACGGCTGGTTGGTGCACACCGGCGACAGCGCCGAGGTGCCCGGGGTGCGGGTTCGCGCCGTGCCGCTGCTGATGTCCGATGTGGACGCCACCGCCGCGATGGCGCAGGCGGCGTTCGACCTGGCCCGGGAGGGGCGATGAAGGATCACGCGGCCGCGGGCGGGTTGCAGCTGTTCGCGGTGGGCGGGCTGCCCGAGTTCGGCCCCGGCGACGACCTGGCCGCGTCGATCGCGGCCGCCGCGCCCTGGCTCAGCGACGGCGACGTCGTGGTGGTCACCAGCAAGGTGGTGTCGAAGGTCGAGGGCCGCATGGTGTCCACGCCGCGCGACCCGGAGCTGCGCGAGAAGCTGCGCCGCGAGCTGGTGCTGGCCGAGGCCACCCACGTGCTGGCGCGCCGCGAGCGGTTCATGATCACCCAGAACAAGCTGGGCATCGTGCAGGCGGCCTCGGGCGTCGACGCCTCGAACGTGGCGCTGGACCAGATCGCGCTGCTGCCGGACGACCCGGACGCTTCCGCGCGCAAGCTGCGGGCCGGGCTCGCCGAGCGGCTCGGCGTGCAGGTCGCCGTGGTGGTGACCGACACGATGGGCCGCGCCTGGCGGGTCGGCCAGACCGACGTGGCGATCGGCTCCGCCGGCCTGCGGGTGCTGCACCGCTACGCGGGCGCCACCGATTCGCAGGGCAACGAGCTGGCGGTGACCGAGGTCGCGGTGGCCGACGAGATCGCCGGGGCGGCCGACCTGGTCAAGGGCAAGCTCGGGGCGGTTCCGGTCGCCGTGGTGCGTGGGCTGGCGACCGCCGACGACGGGTCGAGCGCCCACGACCTGGTGCGGCCCGTCGACGAGGACCTGTTCCGGATGGGCACCGCGGAGGCGTTGGCGCAGGGCCGCCGCGAGGCGGTGCTAATGCGCCGCTCCGTGCGGGCGTTCGCCGACGCCCCGGTCGACGCCGATGCGGTGCGCCGCGCCGTCGGTGCCGCGCTGACCGCTCCCGCGCCGCACCACACCCGCCCGGTCCGGTTCGTCTGGCTGCACGATCGTCCACTTCGGACGAAGCTGCTGGACGCGATGCGTTCCGCCTGGCTGACCGACCTGCGCGCCGACGGGCTCTCCGAAGATGCCGCGCAGCGCCGGGTCAGCCGCGGCGACCTGCTCTACGCCGCGCCGGAACTGGTGCTGCCGTTCCTGGTTCGCGAGGGCGCGCACGACTACCCAGACGCGGTGCGCGCCGAGGCGGAGCGGCAGATGTTCACCGTCGCGGGCGGCGCGGCGGTGCAGGGCCTGCTGGTCGCGTTGGCGGCCGAGGAACTCGGCTCGTGCTGGGTGTCTTCGACGCTGTTCTGCCCGGAGGTCGTCCGGGCAGCGCTGGATCTGCCCGACTCGTGGGAGCCGCTGGGCGCGGTGGCCGTAGGCCATCCCGTGGAGGCGGTCGACGGGCCGCGGGAACCGCGGGAGCTCGACGGCGGATTGGTGGAGCTGTGAGCGGGCCGCACGCGGACGCGTTGCGCGTGCTCGGCGATTGGCGCCCGGCCGATCCGCAGCAGGACGCATTGCGCCACGCCTTCCTGACCTTGCTGGACGTCCGCGCGGACGCCTGCCTGCGGGCGTGCGAACCGGGCCACGTGACAGCGTCGGCCGTGCTGCTCGACGCGGCGGGCGAGAACGTGCTGCTCACCCTGCACCCCCGGGTGGGGATGTGGCTGCAGCTCGGCGGCCACTGCGAGCCGGCGGACACGTCACTGGCGGGAGCCGCGTTGCGCGAGGCGACCGAGGAGTCCGGTGTGGACGGTCTGGTCGTGGAGCCGGAGCCGGTGCACCTGGACGTGCACCCGATCACCTGCTCGCTGGGCAAGCCGACCCGCCACTTCGACGTGCGCTTCATCGTGCGAGCCCCGGAAGGAGCCGAGCCGGCCCGCAGCGACGAGTCCCTGGACCTGCGCTGGTGGCCGCTGGACGCCCTACCCGGAGGCTCCGACATCGGCCCCCTGATGGCCGCGGCCCGCGCCCGCCGATAGCTCAGGCGGATTCCGCGATCGAGCCACCGCACGCGCCGTTCCGGCCAGGATCGGACAGCGGCGAGCGCTGAGGGGGAAGTCGTCACATGGTGCGGTAGTTGCGGACCGGCATTCTCGGGGCGTAGCGGGGGCGTTGGACACCCGCCGCTCCGAGGTAGCGGACCGCTCGGTGGCGGTGCCCCTCGTACGAGGCCAGGGCTTCCAGCATTCCGTCGTCGTCCAGGGGGCGGCCGACCAGGGCCGTTCCTACGATCGTCGGCAGGTGGAAGTCGCCGACGCTGACCGCGTCCGGGTCGCCCCAGGCGCGCTGCGCGACCTCGGCCGCCGTCCACGGGCCGATGCCCGGCACCTTCTGCAGCAGCTCCCGTCCCGCGACGCCCCGCAGCTCGACCGCGCGCTCCAGCCTCCCTGCCACCGATGCGGCGGCGATCAGCGTGCGGCGCCGGGCTCCGTCGATGCCCGCTCGATGCCACTCCCAATCCCGGATTCCGCGCAGTTGCAAGGGATCCGGCGCCGCCCAGAGCTCGCCGGCCGGTCCCGGTGCGCGGCTGCCGAAGCGCCGGCAGAGCTCCCGCCAGGACCGCCACGCCTCCCGGTTGGTGACCTTCTGCTCCAGCACCGCGGCGACCAGGACGTCCCAGACCCGGCCCGAAGCGCACAACCGCACGCCCCGCGAGGCGCGCCGACCGCGCTCCACAACGTCGTGCACCGCAACGAAACCGGTGTCGTCGTCGGAAGCGCCGAGCAGATCCGGCGCGTTGTCCAGCACGAAGCGCGAGCCCTGACCCCACGCCGTCGCGGTCACGGTTCCGGTGCTGTCCTTCTGCAACCGCAGCGTCGTCGGGCCTGTTGAGGTTGTGGTGGCCCACCACACCTCGCCCGACGCCTCCACGCGCGTGGTCGGATCACCGCTCCCCCGGCGCAGTGGGGCCAGCACCCGCGGCAGATCCAGCGGATGCGGCGGGCGCCAGGTTCGGGTCAGGGCATCGCTCATGTTCTCCCGACGGTACGCCGGCTCAGTCCGCGGAGAAGCGGACACCGCAGGCCGGCAGCTCGACGCCGGGCCAGACCCGTGCCCCGCCCAGCAGCTCGCAGTCGGCACCGATCCGCGCGCCGTCGCCGATGATCGCGTCGCGCAGCACCGCGCCCGCCCCGATCGTCGCGTCGTTGCCGATCACGCACCGCTCGACCACCGCGTTGGGCTCGATGCGCACGCCTTCGAAGAGCACCGATTCCGCAACGCGCGCACCGGATTCCACCACGCTGCCCGCGCCGACCGTACTTCCCGCGCAAACTTCCGCGTCGGCGGCGACCGTCGCGCCGTCCAGCAACAGCGCTTCGCCGCGCTCGCCGGGCAACGCGTTCGACGGCGCCACACCGAGAACCAGATCCGCGGAAGCCCGCACGAACGCCTCCGGCGTTCCCATGTCCAGCCAGTACGAGGTGTCGACGTGGCCCTGCACGCGCGCGCCCGAGGCGAGCAGCTCCGGGAACGTCTCGCGCTCCACCGACACCGGCCGCCCCGCCGGGATCGTGTCGATCACCTCGCGGCGGAACACGTAGCAGCCCGCGTTGATCTGGTCGACCGGCGGGTTCTCGGTCTTTTCCAGGAACGCCGTGACGCGCCCGTCCGCGTCGGTGGGCACGCAGCCGAAGCGGCGCGGATCGGCGACCTTCACCAGGTGCAGCGTCACGTCCGCCGCGGCGCTGCGGTGCGTTTCCAGCAGCTCCGTCAGATCCACGCCGGAGAGGATGTCGCCGTTGAACACCAGCACGTCGTCGGCGCTGAGCCGGTCCGCGACGTTGCGGATCGCGCCGGCGGTGTCCAGCGGCTCCGGCTCGACGACGTACTCCAGCCGCAGGCCGAGGTCGGATCCGTCGCCGAAGTGCTCGGCGAACACCTCCGCCTTGTAGGACGTGCCGAGCACCACGTGCTCGATGCCGGCCGCCCGGATCCGGGACAGCAGGTGGCTCAGGAACGGGACCCCGGCGGTCGGCAGCATCGGCTTGGGCGCCGACAGGGTCAGCGGCCGCAGCCGCACGCCCTGACCACCTACCAGCACGACCGCTTCCGCCGTCGGCGACTCGGCCGGATCCTGCGCATCCGCGGACATCGGCGTTGATCCTCCTCTACCTGATGGACTTCAGTGACGAAAACCCATTGGGGGGAATACTCTGGCAGGGGCAACGGCATAATGAACACCGGGCCCGCCCGCAGCGGTCGCCCAGTTCGACGCCCGCCAACGCGGACCACCGACTGCGAACGACTGAGAGGGCATCCCCATGGACCCGCGCCTCCGAGCCGACGAAGCACTTGCTCGCGCGCGGGCACGCGGCGCGTTCGTCGTCACCCCCGACAATGCCACCTCGCCGATGGATGCCGCGAGCACCGTGCGCATCCCGCGCGATGTCGTCAACCAGGCCGACTCGCCGGACACCACGCAGGTGCTGCCCGGCGGTCACCCCCGGCAGCAGCCGCAGCGGCACGAGCCCCAGCACGGCGGCTGGCCGACCGAGGATTACGAGCAGGGCCAGCAGAATCTCCCGCCGAACCCGTACCACGCGCAGCGCGCCCCGCACGAGTTCGGGCCGCTTGGTTCGCAGGCCGGCCAGCACTACCCCCAGTACTAGGGCTGTTCTGCAAGCCGCTTGAAGTGCGGGACTCCGCGGGTTCACGGTGCCCACCCCGCTGGGGTTCTCCCAGCTTGGATCGACATTCATGATGTCGGGGATCTCACAGCTACCCGCACCGCCACGCAAGCCATTTTCGAGAACAGTCGTCAGCGGGTTGCGATGCGGGCGCGGGCGGTCAGCGCCGCGCGCAGGGCGAGCCGCAGCGGGGCCCAGGCCGGCCCCGGGTAGCGGTCGGCGAGGTAGCGGTAGGCGCTGCGGTGGTGCTCGACGAGCATCCGCTTGGAGGCGCCCGAGGTGGAGTGCCCGCCGATGTGCATGATCTCCGCGCTCGGCACGAAGACGTTCAGCCAGCCCTTCTTCCCGAGCCGGTCGCCGAGGTCGACGTCTTCGAAGTACATGAAGTAGCGCGGGTCGAAGCCGTCGATGGAGTCGAACGCCTCGCGGCGCAGCAGCAGGCACGATCCGGACAGCCAGCCGGCCGGCCGCTCGGTGATCGTCGCCTCGGACTGGCGGTAGGCGCTGGACCACGGGTTCTTCGGCCAGACCTTGCCGAGCAGCGCGTGCCCGGCGCCGCGGCCGATCGACGGCAGCAACCGCGCCGACGGGTAGACCTCGCCGTTGGGCTCCTTGATCAGCGGGCCGAACGATCCGCCGCGCGGCCAGCGCTTGGCCGCGGCCAGCAGTTCGTCGAGCGAACCCGGCTGCCACTCCAGGTCCGGGTTGGCGACCACGACCCAGCCGAATTCGTCGCCGAGCTCGGCGACTCCGCGGTTGGCCGCGCCGCCGTAGCCGAGGTTGCCGCCGGTGGGCACGAAGTCGACGTTCGCGCGTTCCGCGGCGGCCCGTTCGGGTGCGCCGTCGGTGGAGGTGTTGTCGGCGAGGATCACCCGGGTCGAGCGCTCCGTCGCCTTGTTCAAGGTGTCGAGGAACCGCTCCAGGGTCTCGCCCGGGGAGTAGGTCACGGTGACAACGGCGACTTCATCGCCGTAGGTGCGCGCGTCGGTCACATCAACACATTCTGCCGAACGGCGCAGACCGGACAGCCACCCGACCTGAGTTCCGGCGGAGACTGCCGCCAGCGAAGCTGCGGGGGCTCCGTTTCCACTGGTCAACGCTCGTAAGTACTTGAGGCGGCTGTCGTGGAGGCCGGTTTGCTTTCTGAGGTTCCGCCGCCCGCACCGCCAAGCAGAACGAGCCTGGAGCGGTCAGCGGGTTCGGGCGTGGATGTGGTGGGCCCTGGCGAAGGTCTCGCGGTGCTGGGTCGCGCAGGCCGCCCAGGTGAACTCCTTCGCCCGGAGCTGGGCCGCCGCGGCGAGCGCCGCTCGGCGGGCCGGGTCGTCCAGCAATTCGGTCAGGCCGTTCGCGATCTCGCCGGCCCCCACCCCGCAGTAGGCGACGGCGTCGCCGCCGACTTCCGGGAGGCTCAGCCGCCGCGTGGTGAGCACCGCGGCACCGCAGGCCATCGCCTCCAGCACGGGTAAGCCGAAGCCTTCACCGATGCTCGGGTAGGCGACCAGGTGCGCGCCACCGAGGAAACCGGCCAGCTGCTTGAACGGCAGGTAGCCGGCCCGGATCACCCGAATCCGGTGCGGCACGGCCTCCAGCGCCCGTTCGACGCGCGTGTCCCAGCCCGGCTGGCCGGCCAGCACCAGCGCCGGCGAGTCGGCGCGGCCCTGGCAGGCGATCATGAAGCCGCGGATCAGCGCGGGCACGTTCTTGCGCGGTTCCAGCGCGCCGAGGAAGGCCACGTAGGGCTGGTCGTGCAGGCTCAGCCGCTCGCGCACCTCCCTGATCTCCTCCGGCGTCGGCGGGTGGAACCGGTCCGGGTCCACGCCGTGGTACATGACCGGCATCCGGGCGCGGTCGGCACCGACGGAGCGGGCTAACTCGGCCGCGGTCGCCTTGCTCGGCACGATGCACAGCGTCGCGCGGCGCAGCGCGGTGCGCGTCCACGCGCGGAAGAACCTGGCCTTGACCGGCGAGTGCACCGCGGGATTGGTGAAGAACGTCGCATCGTGCAGGGTGACCACCGATGCGGCCGGGTTGGCCAGTGGCGTCGTGTAGTGCGGCGAGTGCAGCACGTCGATCCCGAGCCGGCGCACCAGCAGCGGCAGGGTGGCCTGCTCCCAGGTCAGCCGGGCGGTGCGGGTGGCGACGGCGTCGGTGGCGGGCACCACGTCGGTGTGCGGCGCGATGGCCGCGTACAGCTCCGCGTCGCGAGGCTGGCAGGTGACGGTGAGCCGGGCGCCGTCCACGTCCAGGGCAGCCAGCAGGGAGTCGACGTATCGGCCGACGCCGCCTCGATCCGCTGGTACCGCGGTGGCGTCGATGAGAATGTGCGGCTCGCCTCTGTGCACCTGAGCAGATTACGGTGCGGATGCCCGAACCTGCGTCGAGTCGACGAAAATGTGTTCTGTCCTGCTTCGCCCCGTGCGCGTGCCGGCTCGCGCCGCTGGGCCGCCCGGATCAGGCGGCGATGTCGAGGTGCTGTCGCCAAACCTGCCGCGCCGCTTGTGACCAAGTGAAATTCGCGACCCGCCGAGTACCCGCGGCGATCAGTTCGGCCCGGCGCACGGGATCGTCGACGACGGAGCGCAGGGCGGCGGCGAGCGCTGCCGGGTCGGCCCGCGGCACCGTCACGCCTGCCCCGCCCGCGACCTCCACCAGAGCCGGTGCGTCGGAATGCACGATCGGCACGCCGAGCGCCATCGCCTCGACCAGCGGGAGGCCGAAGCCTTCCGCGAGGCTCGGCGCGGCCAGCGCCGTCGCGTTCCGCAGCAGGGCCGCGAGTTCGGCGTCGGACACCGACTCCAGCACCCGCACGTGCTCCACACCGCACTCGGCGGCGATCCGCAGCACGTCGACGTCGCCCCATCCGCGGCGGCCGACGATCAGCAGCGGCACGTCCGGGGCGGCGGGCTCGGCCATCGCCCGCACCAGGTGTTCGTAGCCCTTGCGCGGCTCGATCGTGCCTATCGCCAGCACGTACCGCTCGGGCAGCGCCAGCCGCGCGGCGATGGCCGGATCGGGTTCGGCCAGCAGTGTCGGCGTGACGCCTTCACCGATGACCTCCAGCCTCGCGTTGATCGGGATGCGCTTCGCGAGGTCGGCGGCCACCGCGGCGGTGGGCACGACCAGCGCATCGGCGTGCCGCGCGGCCCGGCCGATCGCCCGCCGGTGCCAGGAAACTCCGCGCGGCGTCAGGGTTTCCGGATGCGTCCACGGAACCGTGTCGTGCACCGTCACCACCAGGCCGCGCCCGCGCTTCGCGGGCGGCGCGAGCGGCGTCATGGCGTGCACCGAGTCACCGCCCGGCCAGAACGGGAGACCGCGTTCCCAGGCGGCGATCAGCGCGCGACGCGGCAGCGGCAGCACCCGAGGCCCGGGCACGCCGGGAACTCGCGCGGCCTCGGGATCGCCGCCGCGGCTGATCACGCTGCTCAGCTCCCACCCGCTCGGCGCGGTCTCGGCCATCGCGCGCAGCAGCTCCCGCGTGTAGCGGCCGGTTCCGCCGGGAACCGGTGCGAGCAGCTGCTCGGCGATCGTGACTAGCTCGGGCACCCGACCAGCTTCCCGCACCGGCACGCCTCGCCGAACGGCGGCGTTCAGCGAGGCGCCGAACGGCGCGTTACCGCAGGTAGCCAAGGCTGTGCGAGGAGCGCGAGCGGGATGGTGCCGGCTCAGCGGGGTACTGCGAGCGCCCCGAGGCCGCTGGTGCGTAACGTCTTCGGGCGTGACGGCGTCGGAACGGGTGCGCAGCACCGTGATCGTGGTGACCTGGCGAGGGCGGGACCACATCGAGGCATGCCTGGACGCACTGGCGGCCCAAGACCATCCACATCGGACACTGGTGGTCGACAACGCCTCCGACGACGGCACGGCCGCCCTGATCGCCGCGCACCCATCGGCGCCGGAAGTGCTGCGGCTGCGCCGCAACACCGGCTACGCCGGCGGGATCACCGCTGCGCTCGACCGAATCCACACTCCTTACGTCGCGTGGCTCAACGACGACGCTGCGCCATCCTCCGGCTGGCTCGCGGCGCTCGAAGCCGCGCTCGACGCGGACGGCTCCGCCGCTGCGGCGTCCTCCGTGCTCCGCACGCCGGACGGCCGGGTGCAGTCCGTCGGCGTTCGCCTCACGGCCGACGGCCACGGCGCTGACGCGCCTGATGCCTCCGGCGGCGTGTTCGGCTTCTGCGGCGGCGCAGTGCTGCTGCGCACCGCGCACCTCCGTTCCGTCGGTGGTGTTCCGGCTCACTTCTTCTGCTACTACGAGGACACCGACACCGCGTGGCGGCTCCGCCTCGCAGGGCACCGGATCGTCCCGGCAGCCGACGCCGGCGCGTCTCACCTGCACGGTGCGACGACGTTGCCGGGTTCGGCGTTGTTCCACCGCTGGAACGAGCGGAACCGCCTGCTCACTCTGCTTCGCTGCGCTCCCGCCCTGGTCGCGGCGCGAGAGCTCGCCCGCTTCGCCGCGATCACCCTCGCCTTGCCGTTGCGCCGGGCGGCGCGGGCGAGTTCCGTTCCCGACGCGGCGAACTTCCACGTCGCCTTGCGGCTCCGCGTGCTGGGCGAGGTCGTGGCCGGTCTACCGGCGGCGCTCCGCACCCGGCGGCAGATCGGCCGAACTGCGCGGGTTCCGCGGAGCGAAGTGTGGGAGACCTGGGCAGGAGCCTGAATCCCGCACCCGAGTTCCTGCCGGCAGGCGGGTTGGAGCGAACGGCCCGTTGACCTCGCTAGACGGAGTCAACAGGCCGTTCACTCCACCCACCACACCGAACGGCACCGACGCGCCCCGGCGTGTCCGGGTCCCACCGGACGTTGGGACAGGTGCGATCCGAGCCACCTGCGCGAGCGCCACCGCGTTGTTGGGGGAGGCGAACGGCCCGTTCACCTCGCTAGACGGAGTCGACAGGCCGTTCACTCCACCCACCACACCCACCCACACCGGCTCGCCCCGGTGTGTCGGTCGCCCAGCGCCGGGCTGCCGCAGGTGTCGGGTCGGCCGCGTTTTCCCGAACACCCCGCAGGCTGCGCCGGGTGATGGTGCACGCTTTAGGGCGTGGCTGAATTGTCCGACCGCAGCAACCTGCCCGTGGTGTCGGTGATCGTGGTCAACTACCGCGGCGCGGACGACACCATCACCTGCCTGCGCGCGCTCCGCGACGAGCTCGACTATCCGGCCGACCGGCTGGAGGTGATCTGCGTCGACAACGCCTCCGGCGACGGCAGCGCCGAGCGGATCCGCGCCGCCGCTCCGGAGGTGCGGTTGATCGAGTCGGACACCAACCTCGGTTTCGCCGGTGGCTGCAACCTCGCCGCCCGCAACGCCACCGGCCAGGTGCTGGCCTTCCTCAACAACGACGCCAAACCGGATCGCGCCTGGGTGCGCGCGGCCGTCGCGGTGCTGCGGTCGGAGCCGACGGTGGGCGCGGTCGCCAGCAAGGTCCTGGACTGGGAGGGCCGCCACATCGACTTCGTCGACGGCGGGCTGACCTGGTTCGGGATGGGCTACAAGCGCCACGCTGGCGAGGTCGACGACGGCTCGCACGACGCTGCCCGGGACGTGCTGTTCGGCACCGGTTCGGCGCTGTTCGTGCGGGCCGAGCTGTTCGCCGCGCTCGATGGCTTCGACGAGCGCTTCTTCATGTTCTACGAGGACGTCGACCTCGGCTGGCGGCTGAACCTGCGCGGCTGGCGGGTCCGCTACGAACCGGGTTCGCTGACGTTCCACCGTCACCACGCCTCGATGGCCGAGGTGTCCTCGGCCCGCGAGTACTACCTGCTGGAGCGCAACGCGCTCGCCGCGCTGTACAAGAACGTCTCCGACGAGACGCTGGCGAAGGCGCTGCCTGCCGCGATGGCGCTGGCCGTGCGGCGGGCCACCGCGCGCGGCGAGATCGACCCGACGCAGCTGGAGATCACCCGGCGCGGCGACCGCGAGGACGACAGCCCGGTTCCGATCGACCGATCCGCGCTGGCCGGGATGCTGGCGATCGACCAGTTCGTCGAGCTGCTGCCGTCGCTGAAGCAGTCCCGCGAAGAGGAGCAGCAGGCGCGGGTGCGCACCGACGCCGACCTGGTGCCGTTGATGCGCAAGGCGATGGAGCCCGCCTACCCGCTGCCGCGCTACCTCGCCGCGCACGACGCGCTGGTCGACGCGTTCGGGCTGGACGAGGTCTTCGGCCGCCCCCGGAAGGTCGTGGTGATCACCGGCGACGCGGTCACCGAGCGGATGGCCGGCCCGGCGATCCGCGCGTGGCACATGGCCGAGGTGCTCTCCGCCGAGCACGAGGTGCGGCTGGTCAGCGTCAACGCGCTCGTCAGCCCGCCGGAGTCGGATTTCGCCGTGATCGCGGCGAAACCGCGCGAGCTCGGCGCCCACGTCGACTGGGCGGACGTCGTGGTGCTGCAGGGCCATGTGCTGGAGATGGTGCCGGCGCTCAAGCACGTCGACTCCACCAAGATCGTGGTGTGCGACGTCTACGACCCGATGCACCTGGAACTGCTGGAGCAGGGTCGCGACACCGACGACGAGCGCCGCGCGAAGGACCTGGCCGGGGTCACCAAGGTGCTCAATACCCAACTGCAGCGCGGCGACTTCTTCCTCTGCGCGTCGGAACGGCAGCGGCACTTCTGGCTGGGCCACCTCGCATCGCTGGGCCGGTTGACCCCGGGCCTGTACGACAACGACCCGACGGTCCGCTCGCTGCTCTCGGTCGTGCCGTTCGGCCTGCCGTCGGTGGCGCCGCGCCGCACCGGCCCGGCGATCAAGGGCAACCGGTCCGGCATCGCGGCCGAGGACAAGGTCGTGCTGTGGGCCGGCGGCGTCTACAGCTGGTTCGACCCGCTGACGTTGCTGCACGCGGTGCACCGGCTTTCCCACCAGCACAACGACGTCCGGCTGTTCTTCCTCGGCATGAAGCACCCGAATCCGGACGTGCCGGAGATGGGCATGGCCGAGCAGACCCGCGGCCTGGCCCGCCGGCTCGGACTGACCGACAAGTTCGTGTTCTTCAACGAGACGTGGGTGCCCTACGGCGAGCGGCAGAACTACCTGCTCGACGCGGACTGCGGCGTCACCACGCACTTCGAGCACGTGGAGACGACGTTCGCGTTCCGCACCCGCGTGCTGGACTACCTGTGGTCCGGGCTGCCGGTGGTGACCACCGACGGCGACTCGTTCGCCGACCTGGTGCGCGAGGAGGGCATCGGGGTCGTGGTCCCGGCCGAGGATCCGGACGCGCTGGCCGCCGCGCTGGAAAAGGTGCTCTACGACGAGGAGTTCGCCGCCGAGTGCCGCCGCCGGATCGCCCCGGTCCGCGAGCGGTTCACCTGGGAATCCGTGCTGGCGTCGCTGACCGAGTTCTGCCGCGACCCGCGCCCGGCCGCCGACCGGCTCAAGGCGAGCGCGCCGCTCGTGCGCAGCCCGCAGCTGAACCGCGTCGAGACGGCGCGCCGCGACATCGCGCTGCTGCGCGAATACCTCGACGCGGGCGGCCCGCTGGAGGTCGCGAAGCGGGCGACCGGGCGGCTCCGGCGGATCGCCGGCGAGCGGTTCCGTGGCCGCTGACCTGCGCGTCCTGCTGGACGGCACGCCGCTGCTCGGCCGGCGCACCGGAATCGGGCGCTACACCACGTCCCTGGTCGGCGAGCTCGCGTCCCTTGTGGACGTTCGGCTGATCGGGTTCACCACCCGCGGCTGGCGGGAGCTGCGTTCGCTGGCACCGGCCGGAACGCGCGCGGTGGGGCCGCCGATCCCGGCGCGGATCCTGCGGAAGCTTTGGCAGCGCGGCGCTTTCCCGCCCGTCGAACTGCTCGCCGGGTCGGCGCAGGTGGTGCACGGCACGAACTTCGTGCTGCCGCCGTCGATTCGAGCGGGCGGTGTGGTGACCGTGCACGACTTGGCGTTCCTGGACGATCCGTCGCTGGCCGAACCCGACTTGCCCGAACTCGTGCTGAGTTCCGCGCGGCGGGCGCGGGTGGTGTGCACGCCGACGGCCGCGGTAGCCGACGCAGTCAGCGCGCGCCTCGAAGTTCCTCCCGAGAAGATCGTGGTCACTCCGCTCGGCGTCGATCCCGAGTGGTTCTCCGCGACACCAATGGATTCCGATCTTCGAGTTCACTATGGAATGCCTTCGGACTACCTGCTGTTCGTCGGCGCCGAAGGCCCTCGCAAGGGACTGCCGGGATTGCTCGAAGCCCACGGCCCCGACCTGCCGCCGCTGGTCATCGCGGGCCCCGGCGAGGCGGGCAGCCGCAACGGCGTGATCCGCACCGGTTACCTCCCCGACGAGCACCTGCGCCGCCTGGTCGCCGGCGCGAGCGCGCTCGTATTGCCCTCCCGCGACGAGGGATTCGGCCTACCGGCGCTGGAAGCCATGGCCTGCGGAACCCCGGTGGTGTGCTCGGACATCCCGGCCCTCCGCGAAGTCACGGCGAGCCAAGCGATCCTCGTCCCCCACGGCGACCCGGCGACCCTGAACGAAGCCCTGCACCGAGCCCTGACCGACCCGCCGAACGCGGAAAACGGCCGCGCCCGAGCAAGAACCTTCACCTGGCGAACCTGTGCGGAAGCCACGATCACGGCATACCAACGCGCAACGACCTGAACGCACCCCAGAAATGCGCCAGGCCAGGCTCCCGGTAATGCCCCGGGCCACCTGGCCTTCCTTCCTCGCCTCCACGGGGCTCAGCAATACTCATTACGCACAGGGACGAAGCCCTCACCAGCCGATAAGCCACTGGAGCAGGCGTTCAAGGTCGACTTCACCGGCTCAGGTGACTTCGTCACCTGCCTCGGAGGGCTTCGCCGTCTGCTTCGAACGCCGCCTTCAGGGCTTCTCGCCAGGGGCGAATCGGCGTCAGGCCCGCCTCTCGCCAGGCCGCGTCGGATAGGACCGAGTAGGCCGGCCGGGGCGCCGGGAGCGGGTAGTCCGCCGTCGTGCACGGGTTAACCCGGTTCTCGTCCGCTCCTAGTTCCGCGAAGATCGCCCGGGCGAACTCGCACCAGCTCGCCTGGCCCGAATTGGTGCAGTGCAACACCTTCTGCTTCGGGTCCTGGCGGTCGGCGACCCGCTCGGCCAGTTCCAGCAGGCCGTTCGCCAGGTCCGCCGCCCAGGTCGGCGAGCCGATCTGATCGTCCACAACGGACAGCGAGTCGCGCTCGCCGGACAGGCGGATCATCGTCTTCACGAAGTTCCCGCCGCGCGCGCCGTACACCCACGCCGTGCGCACCACCCAGGCGCGCGCGCCGGATTCCAGCACCGC
This sequence comes from Saccharopolyspora sp. NPDC050389, assembly GCF_040655595.1. Classification (NCBI taxonomy): domain Bacteria; kingdom Bacillati; phylum Actinomycetota; class Actinomycetes; order Pseudonocardiales; family Pseudonocardiaceae; genus Saccharopolyspora; species Saccharopolyspora sp. NPDC050389. The sequence goes on along the minus strand of NZ_JBFAKG010000086.1, from coordinate 4,860 downwards.
CCGTTCGCCTTCGAGCTTCGTGCGCCCGTACACCGAGCGCGGGCCGGTCGGGTCCGTCGGCTCGTACGGCCTGGTCCCGTCGCCCGGGAACACGTAATCCGTTGACACGTGCAGCAGGGGCAGGCCGCTGGTCCGGCAGGCCTTCGCCAGGTCGGCGGCGCCTTCGGCGTTGATCCGGGCCGCGCGATCCGGGTCGGACTCGGCCGCGTCCACTCCCGTGTAGGCCGCCGCGTTGATCACCACCGGCTCCAGCTCGGCGTCCTTCGCCGTCTCCGCGAACGAACCCACCGCGTCGGCGATCTCCTCGGCGTCGGTGATGTCCAGTTCCTTGGAGCCGGGCGCGTGCACCAGCGCGCCGGACCGCGCGGTGAGGATGCGGGCCAGCTCCGAGCCCAGTTGGCCGCGGCCGCCCGGGACCAGCACGGCGAGGCGGCTCACTTCGCCGCCTCCGCGCGGGCCTTCAGCGGCTCCCACCAGTCGCGGTTCTCCTGGTACCAGCGGACCGTCTCGCGCAGCCCGGTCTCGAAGTCGACCTGCGGCTCGTACCCCAATTCCTGGACGATCTTGCCGTGATCCACCGAGTAGCGGCGGTCGTGGCCCTTGCGGTCCGCCACCGGTCGCACCATCGACCAGTCCACGCCCAGCTCGGCCAGCAGCCGCTCGGTCAGCTCCTTGTTGGTCAGCTCGGTGCCGCCGCCGATGTTGTAGATCTCGCCCGGCCGCCCGGACTCGGCCACCAGCTGGATTCCCCGGCAGTGGTCGCTGACGTGCAGCCAGTCCCGCACGTTGAGCCCGTCGCCGTAGAGCGGCACCTGGACGCCGTCCATCAGGTTCGTGATGAACAGCGGCAGCACCTTCTCCGGGAACTGGTAGGGCCCGTAGTTGTTGGAGCAGCGCGTGATGCACACCGGCAGGCCGTGCGTGCGGTGGTAGGCGCGGACCAGCAGGTCCGAGCCCGCTTTCGCCGCCGAGTACGGCGAATTCGGCTCCAGCGCGTGGTTTTCGGGCCAGGAGCCTTCGTCGATGGAGCCGTAGACCTCGTCGGTCGACACGTGCACGAACTTGCCGACACCGGCGTCGAGCGCGGCCTGCAGCAGCACGTTCGTGCCGACGACGTTGGTGACCACGAAGGCGTCCGAGCCGGTGATCGACCGGTCCACGTGGCTTTCGGCGGCGAAGTGCACGACCACGTCCACGTCGGTGAGCAGGCCGCCGACCAGCTCGCGGTCGCAGATGTCACCGCGGACGAACTTCAGCCGCGGGTTGTCCGCGACCGGTGCCAGGTTCGCCTCGTTGCCCGCGTAGGTGAGTTTGTCGAGCACGATCACGTCGGCGTCGGAGAACGCGGGATACGCGCCGCTGAGGAGCTGCCGAACGTAGTGCGAGCCGATGAAGCCGGCCCCACCGGTGACCAGAATCCGCATTGCGCCCTTCCTCGCCGGGTTTACCGCGGCCCGCAGCAGGCCCGTGTCCGCAGTCTGGCATGACACGCCGCGCTACGAAGCAGGATCCCTCGCTACGCAGCGTTACAAACTGGCTTCACCCTTATGAGTGATATCACCCCTGTTACTGGGACCTGCCCAACCGCCCCAGGTTCACCGCTAGCCTGCAACCGGAACACGAGCAAAATCACTTCGCCAACGTGTAACGCTCGCCGGCAGGCCAAGGAGGATTCGTGGAGGACCGGCCGAGGTGGCCAGGCGGCCCGCAGGGTCAGCCCGGCAGATCCGCTACGCCCCGCGGACCCGGCGGCCAGGGCCGGCCCGGAGCCGGCGGCACCCCGTCGAGCAGCCGTCGCGGCGGAGCGGCGCCACCACCCGGCGGCCCCGGCCGCAGGCCTGCTCAGAGTGACGCACGACGCCGTTCTTCCACCCGTTCGGGGAATGCGGAGGTTCCCCCGGATGGCGACGTCTGGCAGCGGCGGCACAACCGCCGGGGCGCGCGCACCTTCGGCCGCGTGCTGTTCGCGCTGCTGTCCGTGCTGGTGCTGAGCACCACCGGGTTCGGCTGGGCGATGTTCCGGCCCGGGGCCGGGGGCACCTCCACCGCCGACGTCATCGGCAAGGGCCTCAGCGCCCCGGACGGCGCCACCGACATCCTGCTGATCGGCAACGACAGCCGCACCGACGCCTACGGCAATCCGCTGCCCGAGAACGTGCTGCGCGAGCTGCGCACCAGCTTCGACGGCGGTGACCTCACCGACGCGATGATCCTGGTCCGCATCCCCAACGGCGGGCAGAGCGCCAGCGCGATCTCCTTCCCCCGCGACACGCTCGTCGACATCGGCCTCGGGGATGGCAAGACCAAGCTCACCGAGACCATGAACCGCGGCAAGCACGCCGAGATGGCGAAGCTGAGGAAGGAAGGCGTCACCGACCCGAAGGAACTCGAGGACAAGTCCCGGCTCGCCGGCAAGCAGCTGCTGCTGACCACCATCGAGAACGTCACCGGCGTCAGCATCGACCACTACGCCGAGGTCAACCTGCTCGGCTTCTACGACGTCACCAAGGCCATCGGCGGCGTCGAGGTCTGCCTGCTCGACGACACCAAGGACAAGGACTCCGGCGCGAATTTCCACAAGGGCACGCAGACGATCGAGGGCGCCGACGCGCTGGCCTTCGTGCGCCAGCGGAAGGGCCTGATCAACGAGCTGGACCGCGGCAAGCGCCAGCAGGTCTTCATGTCCGCGCTCGTCGGCAAGGTCATGTCCACCGGCACACTGACCAACCCGGCCAAGCTGACCAACCTGGTCAACGCCGTCCAGAAGTCGGTCATCCTGGACCCCGCGCTGGCCAGCGACGTCCTCGGTTTCGCCCAGCAGATGCAGGGCCTCTCGGGCGGCAACGTGCAGTTCTTCACCGCCCCGGTGCACCTGGTCGGCTCGTCGGGCTCGGAGGACGTCACGATCAACATCCCGGAGCTCAAGCAGTTCGCCGCGGATCTGCTGCTGTCGCCGCAGGAGCGGCAGCAGAAGCAGGTCTCGATGCAGGCCCGGGCGGACATCTCGGTCAGCGTCTACAACTCCTCCGGGGTCAGCGGTCTGGCCGGGCGGGTGCTCGACGAGCTCTCCGGACAGGGCTTCAAGGCCGGCGGCAGCTCCAACGCCGAAACCATGGACAGCTCGGTCGTCTACTTCGCGGCCGGCGAAGAGGCGGCCGCGAAGCAGGTCGCGGACGCCCTCGGCGGCGTGCCAACAGAGGCGCGCTCCAGCGTCAAAGCCGGCAGCGTGCAGGTCTACCTGGGCAAGGACTACAAGGGCCCGGGCACGCAGAACTTCGCCGGTGCCCAGACCGTCCAGCTCGACGGATTGCGCCAGGCCGCCCCGCTGCCGGCTCAGACGGCATCCGACGAGGAGCCTTCGATCACCGCGGACGGCGTGCCCTGCGTGCGATGACCGGCGTCACGAAGGCGACGTGAGCGCGTCTCCCCCGCGAGGTTTCGACCACGGTTAACCGCCTGGCTGCCACTCACGGGTTCCCAAGGCAGTTAACCTTGTTCGTCGTAGCGGCAACGGTTGGGGGAGAGACGAAGTGGGCGAACCGGAACAGGAACCGGAAGCTGCGGCATCGGCCGGTCCGCAGCGGGCCGGGATCCGCATCGCCGGGCGCAGCCTGCTCGCGCTGGTCTCGGCCGTCGTGCTCGCCCTCACCGCCATCGGCTGGATCGTGGTGGACCGGCTCAGCGACGTCAGCTCGGCCAAGGTGCTCGCGGACGCGCCGCAGGGGCCGCCCGCCGATGACGGCGCGACGGACGTGCTGCTTGTCGGCAGCGACAGCCGCAACGATGCGCAGGGCAATCCGTTGCCGGAGAAAGTGCTGAAGCAGCTGCGCACCGAGGCGGCCGACGGCCTGAACACCGACAGCCTCGTGGTGATCCGGATCCCGCACAACACCGCGCAGCCGACCGCGGTGTCCATCCCGCGCGACACCTACACCGCGGTGCCCGGCGGCCGCCTGGAGAAGATCAACGCCGTCTACGGGCTGACCAAGCGCGCCACCGCGGAGAAGCTGCGGGGCGACGGCGTGCCGGACGCGGAGATCGAGCACACCGCGCAGCTCGCCGGGCAACGCGCGCTGGTGCAGACCGTGCAAGGCCTCACCGGGGTGCGCATCGACCACTACGCGGAGATCAACCTGGTCGGGTTCTACGAGCTCACCGAGGCCGTCGGCGGGGTCGACGTCTGCCTGCAGCAGGCCACCAGCGACAAGGATTCCGGCGCCGACTTCGCCGCCGGACGGCACACCATCACCGGCGGCGACGCGCTGGCGTTCGTCCGGCAGCGGCACGGCCTGCCGCGCGGCGACCTGGACCGGATCGTGCGGCAGCAGGTGTTCATGGCCGGGCTGGCGAACAAGGTGCTGTCCACCGGCACCCTCACCGACCCGGGGATGATCAACGACCTGGTGCAGGCCACCCGCCGCGCGGTGGTGCTCGACGAGGGCTGGGAACCGCTGGGTTTCGTGCAGCAGATGCAGGAACTGGCCGCCGGGCGGGTCACGTTCATGACGCTGCCGGTGTCCGACACGGGCACCCGGGACGACCGCGGGCAGTACATCATCAACATCGATCCGGCGGCGGCGCAGAACTTCTTCGGCCAGCTGACCGTCCCGGCTCCGCCGCGCCTGGCGCCGACGGCCCGGCTGCGCTTGGACGGCACCGCGCACGCCCAGCAGCCGATCACCTCCGACGGCGGAATCCCCTGCGTCAACTGACGCAACCGGGCCGGAGCGGCAGCGTTCCTGTAAGCACGGGGCCGGAGCGGCAGCGTTCCTGTAAGCACGGGGCCGTGAGGAATTGGTGTGGGGGGTGTCGGGGCCGCAACGCTAGGCCGCGCGCCGGCCGAGCGCCGCGCGGCAGAGG